>NZ_VPAU01000010.1:0-123106 GCF_013419095.1 Acinetobacter sp. YH12105 | reverse complement strand
CACGCGGTGGACGAACAACAAAAATACATCTTGCAACCGACGCGAATGGATTACCGATTGATTTTAAAATCACTGAGGGTGACGTCCACGACAGTCAAGTTGCAAAACAACTGATTGATACGGTAGACGAGGCAACTTATCTCATTGCTGATAAGGGGTATGATGCTGAGCACATTAGAATATATGCCAAGAACAAGAATATGATTTCCATTATTCCATTGAGATCAAACAGTAAGAGATCGAATAAGGAATTTGATAAATATCTATATAAATTAAGACATTTAGTTGAAAATGCATTTTCGAGATTAAAACATTTCCGTGCTATTGCAACTCGATTTGATAAACTGGCACGCAATTATAAATCTATGATTCGTATAGCCTGTATATTTATTTGGTGCAAAGCCAAATGAGGACACACCCTAGTAAATTTGTCGCAGAAACAATCATTTTTAAATCTAGTCCTGCCTCAAACAGTTGCGGATGACTTTTCTACTTGTCAAATATGATCATGAATTTAAAAAAGAAAATTCTAGTCAATTTCTTAACTGACTGGCATTACTCATCTGAGGCTCTTTTTTATTGAGCATAACGCTTAAATAAAAGCAGCGTCATCAATATTCCTAAGATAGAAAGACAGGCTGTGACTGTCGCGATATGGGCCCATTGTTGTGTCGTGGATACCAGTGCTGCACTCAGAGGAGGTACAAAGAATTGCCCACAGGCTGAAACCTGTAAAACCAGACCGACACTGGCGGCTGCGGCATTGGCATGCGGTGCATAGCGCAGGGTAATCGCAAAAATTGTGGTCGGAATCATCCCGCCAATGAGTGAAAACAGTACGGCACTCACAAGCTGTAATTCAAATAACAGCCAAGAGCTTGCCGCAAAAGCCAGCAAACTGCTGCACAGCATGGCGATAAATCCTGTGCTTAACAGGGTTTTGGGTTTCCAGCCACCTTGCAGCAACATACCTGCGCCAAAGGTACCGCCTAAATTGGCAAGCACCACCATCGAGACCAGAGCCCCTGCGACTTTTAAGTCAATCCCATGTTCGACATACAGGGTAGGCAAGAATCCAGTCACGGTTATCCACTGACTGGTATAACAGGCAAAAATAATGGCCAAACACAAAATCGGTGGGTGAGTCAGGGTCACTTTAATAATTTGCCAGAAGGAGGTATTTTCTGTGCCGGCTTGCGGGTGATTCGGCTGTACCGGTGTGACCGCTTCAAGATATAAATACCGTTTAATCATCACTGCAATGAGCAGACAGAGACTCCCTAAAATGGCCCAAATGCTTTGCCAGCTCAGGTATTCAAGCAACATGGGAATGGTAAAGACAGCAAGACTGACACCAACCCCCATATAGGAACTCCAGAGTCCCATTTTAAAATTGAGTGTTTCAGCTCGGCTGATACGTTTGAGAATGGCAGGGGCACATAAGGAGATAGTTAAAAATCCGATCCCTTCAGTAAAACGGAAGAAATACAACGCCGCGACATGCTGAATCCAGAGGCCTGCCATACTGCTGAGGCCTAAAATGATCAACGCCAAGATCAGGCAGCGTTTTAAACCGACTTTTTCTGACAATGCACCAATACACAAGGCAAACAGCATCCCCGCGCCTTGAACCAGAGACAGGGAAAAACCGGCTTGCGTAAAGCTGAGACCTAAATCCTGTTGTAAAATGGGAATAACCGCAGAAAGTTTCCCGACATGAATAGCCGCCAAATAGCCGGCCAAAATAACCCATAGGTCACGAATTGATATTTTTGACATTTATAATGATTTAATCCATTCAATCAATGTGCTAATACAGCTAAAAAAATGTATATAGCGATATGGATAACATAAAATTTTATTAAGATTTATATGATTTAGGCATAAGTTAATAGAGCAATTAAACTGGCGAATGAATAGAAATTGTTGAGAAAATCCTGGAAAACAAATAGATCTAACAAATACAGTGAGGGAAAGACTAAATGAAAGAGGGTTAAAATTGTGTTTATATGTCACTTAAGTCTAAGGAAAAATGCCTGCCTGATAACAAAACTAGTTTAAACTTTAAAATCGTATGAAAAAAACAATTAATGCCTTGTTGAAATAAAGTAAATAAACTTTCAAGGCCCTACAATTGTGATTACAATTGACCACTTAAATCAGATTTCCTGTTCCCTTTTTTAAATTGAAGAATTAGACCGTGACCGACGCTCAGCAAAAACAGCCTAAACATGTCATGATGATGGCCGCAGGTACGGGTGGACATGTGTTTCCAGCGTTAGCCGTTGCAAAAAACTTACAACAACAAGGGATTGAAGTGTCTTGGCTGGCTACGCCTGCAGGCATGGAAAATCGTTTATTAAAAAATCAGAATATTCCTATTTATCAAATTGATATTCAGGGTGTGCGTGGTAATGGTTTTGTACGTAAGGCCTTGGCGCCTTTTAAAATCATGACAGCGACTTTTAGTGCCATGAAATACATGAAGCAGCTAAAAGTCGATGCCGTAGCCGGCTTTGGTGGTTATGTGGCAGGGCCGGGTGGTCTGGCTGCGCGTATTCTAGGCATTCCGGTGCTGGTTCATGAGCAGAATGCGGTGGCCGGTTTTACCAATAGCCAATTGTCGCGTGTTGCCAAGACGGTGTGTCAGGCGTTTCCGGACACCTTTCCCGCACAGGATAAAATCGTGACCACGGGCAATCCGGTGCGCCAAGAAATTAGTGACATTTTAAATCCGTCCTGGCGTTATCAGGAGCGTGAAAAAGCAGGATTACCCTTACGCATTTTAATCGTAGGTGGATCTTTGGGAGCGCAGGCCTTAAATGAACGGGTGCCTGAAGCCTTAAAACAGTTCAATGTGCCTTTAAATGTCTATCATCAGTGTGGTCAAAACCATGCTGAGGCGACGCGTGCACGTTATGCCAATGCTCCGGCAAATCTGCACGTCGAAGTACAGCCGTTTATTGAAGATATGGCCAAAGCCTATAGTGATGCCGATGTGGTGATCTGTCGTGCTGGCGCATTGACCGTGACTGAAATTGCGACGGCAGGTGTGGCTGCAATTTTTGTACCGCTTCCAAGTGCGGTGGATGATCACCAGACTGCCAATGCCGGCTTTCTGGCCAAGATTAATGCGGCAAAGATTTGCCCACAGGTCAGCATGACCCCGGAAACTTTAAAAACCTTATTAGAGCCGATGCTGAATCGCCAGCTATTAATGGAAATGGCGGTAAAAGCACGTCGACAGGCTCAACCCGATGCGACTCAACATGTGGTCCGTTTAATTCAAGAATTATCATTCGAGTAAACTATGTCTCCAGTAACCCCAGCTGAACAAGCGAAAAAATTAATTAAAGTGCCGGAAATGCGCCGTATCAAACACATTCATTTTGTGGGCATTGGCGGTGCAGGCATGTGTGGTATTGCCGAAGTATTGAAAAATCAGGGCTATAAAGTTTCCGGTTCAGATATCAAGGCATCCAATACCACGGCGCAGCTGGAAGAAAATGGGATCAAGGTTTATATCGGGCACACTGCAAATAATATTAAAGGGGCCAATGTGATCGTGGTGTCTACTGCGATTGACAAGGAAAACCCGGAAATTAAAACCGCGATTGAAAGTCGTATTCCTGTGGTTCGCCGTGCAGAAATGCTGGGTGAGCTGATGCGTTACCGTCATGGTATTGCGGTTGCCGGTACTCATGGCAAAACCACGACCACCAGTCTGCTTACCTGTATGCTGGCAGAAGAAAACATGGATCCAACCTATGTGATCGGCGGTTTGCTGAACCGTACCGGTATGAATGCTGCTCTGGGTGCCAGCCGTTATATCGTGGCAGAAGCCGATGAATCGGATGCCTCTTTCCTGCACTTGGAACCTATGGCTGCTGTAGTGACCAATATCGATGCCGACCATATGGATACCTATGGCGGTAGCTTCGATGTGCTGAAAGATACTTTTATCCAGTTCCTGCAAAAACTGCCATTTTATGGCCTGGCCGTGGTCTGTGGTGATGATGCCAATATTCGTGAAATCATGCCACGAATTGCACGTCCGGTGCTGACCTACGGTTTTAATGAAGACAATGACATTCGCGCGATAGATGTCGATCAGGACGGCATGCAAACGCACTTTACCGTATTGCGTAAAGAGCGTGAGCCATTACGTGTAACCGTGAATCAGCCAGGCTTGCATAATGTCCTGAATGCCTTGGCTGCGATTGGTGTCGCGACCGATGAAGGCGTGTCTGATGCTTCTATTTGCCGTGCACTGGAAGGTTTCAGTGGGGTAGGCCGTCGCTTCGAAGTTCAGGGCGAATTTGAAATTGAGGGTGGTAATGTAAAACTGGTGGATGATTATGGTCATCATCCAAAAGAAGTCGAAGCCACCATTAAAGCCGCGCGTCAGAGTCATCCGGA
The DNA here is from genome assembly GCF_013419095.1 of Acinetobacter sp. YH12105. Lineage (NCBI taxonomy): Bacteria > Pseudomonadati > Pseudomonadota > Gammaproteobacteria > Moraxellales > Moraxellaceae > Acinetobacter > Acinetobacter sp. YH12105. The sequence continues at coordinate 118,687 of NZ_VPAU01000010.1, read as the reverse complement.
TCGTCGCCTGGTGATGATGTTCCAGCCACACCGTTATAGCCGTACCCGTGACTGTTTTGATGATTTTGTGGAAGTACTTTCTACTGTAGACCAGTTATTGTTATTGGATGTTTATCCTGCCGGTGAAAAACCGATTGTAGGGGCGGACAGCCGTACTTTAGCCCGCAGCATTCGTTTACGTGGCGAAGTTGAGCCAATTCTGGTCGATGCGGTGGACGGTAATCTGAATCAGATCATGAGAAAAGTATTGCAAGCAAATGACTTGTTATTAACCCAAGGCGCAGGTAATGTTGGAGCAATCTCAGTCGAACTTGCGCAAAATCACTTATATATAAAATAGTCATCTTGCATGACTGAATTGAATTGACCAGATTGAAAAAAGTTTAAGGATATAAACGTGTCAAATGCTTCAAAATTCGGAAAAGTTGCCGTGTTGCTTGGTGGTAAATCTGCAGAGCGTGAGGTTTCTCTAGACAGTGGTACGGCGGTACTTGAGGCATTAGTGCGTTCAGGGGTCAATGCGGAAGCTTTTGACCCGCAGCAACGTAGTGTCACAGAACTGGTAAATTATGACCGTGCTTTCATTGTATTGCATGGTCGTGGTGGTGAAGACGGTCAGATTCAGGGTGTACTGGAATGGCTAAATGTGCCCTATACCGGTACGGGGGTACAAGGCTCTGCAATCGGCATGGACAAGGTCAAGACCAAGCAGGTCTGGCAGGGTTCGGAATTGCCGACAGCGCCTTATCGTATTGTTACCAAAGATTCCGATGCGGCTGATATCGTCAATTCTTTAGGCCTGCCTTTGATTATCAAACCGGTACATGAAGGTTCCAGTATCGGCATGAGCAAGGTTGAAAAAATTGAAGACTTTGCAGAAGCAATTGCCAAGGCAACTGAACATGATGCCGTGGTGATGGCAGAACAATGGATTACCGGCCGTGAATTCACCATTGTGGTTTTAAATGGTCAGGCGCTGCCTGTGATTCGTCTTGAACCACCTCAAGATGTTGCTTTCTATGATTATGAAGCCAAATATAACCGTAATGATGTGCAATATGGCATTCCATGTGGTTTGACCGAAGCTGAAGAGCAACAGTTAAAAGCCCTGAGTCTGCGTGCATTTCAGGCAGTCGGTGCCAGCGGTTGGGGCCGGATTGATGCCATGCAGGATGAACAGGGCAACTTCTGGCTGCTGGAAGTGAATACCGTACCGGGCATGACCAGTCATTCTTTGGTGCCAAAAGCGGCAGCTGCAGTCGGTTATAGTTTTGATGACCTGTGTGTTGCGATTCTGGAACAGACCCTGACCGGGTCGGCACACTAAATATGGCTCAACTTCCTGTTTCCATGCGCCGTAAACGTGCTGCGATTACCTCAATTCACGACAAGCCGCCGACACGCAAAGAAAAGCTGTCCAATTTTGGTGGCTGGTTATTGTTGTGTATTGCGGTGCTGGTGCTGGCCTTTGGAATATTGGGCTTATATAAAGTCATGACCAATACCGAAGTGGCAGAGCTGGGCGTGTTAGGTACGCGCTCGGCTGCTGAACAGCGTCAGGTCATGCAATATGTGTCACCGGTTGTGACCGAAAACTATTTTACTTCGGATCTGGAAGCGATCCGCGATCGTACCCTGGAGCTGTCCTGGGTGGATCGGGTGGTGGTTTCCCGAGCCTGGCCAAATGGCATTCGGGTACGGATCATGCCACATCATGCGATTGCACGTTGGGGCACAGGACGTTTATTGAGTGACAGTGGTGTCATTTTCACCGAAGTCACACCCAAGAATTATGAGGCATTACCGTTACTACATGGGCCAGCGAGCCATGCAGAAACCATGATGCGTCGTTATAATGAAATTAATCAGTTATTTTTGCCACACGGCATTCGTCTAAAAGAACTCTATCTCACCGAGCGAATGACCTGGTTTATGCAGTTTGATTCGGGTTTAAGAATAATTGTTGATAAAGATCAGACCATGAGCAAATTACAGCGCTTGAGCCATCTGTCTCAAAGCGACTTAAAGCCGGTCTGGTCTAAAATTTCGGCCATCGACCTGCGTTATCGCAATGGATTGTCGATACAGTGGAAAAATTCAATTCCGCCTAAAATTGTAAATGGGCATTTTATTGTAACCATTGATGACACGGGCGTTGAGAATAATGTAACAGTAAAGCCATAATGATCGGCTTTAAAAAATAGAGGCATTCAAGCCATAAATCTAACAAACATGTAATGGTAGTAGTGAATAATGAGTGAAGCTGTTCCCTCGGTTGTGGCGATTGACATTGGGACACACAAAGTTTCAGTTTTGATTGGCAAGGTACACGCGCCAGACAATATCCAAGTGATTGGTATGGCTACCGCTCGTAACCGAGGCATGAGTAAAGGGAAAATTGTCAGTCTCGATAAAGTTATTACCGCAATTAAAAATGCCGTCCAAGAAGCAGAAGATATGGCGGAGTGTCGGGTGCATTCTGCTTGGGTTTCTATTCCAAGTGCCGAATTAAAAAGCTTTTATGCTTCAGGTCGAACCTCGATCGACAATAGCGAACATGCGATTACCACCAGCGAAGTGGTTCGTGCACTGGAGTTGGCCAAAGCCAGTCATTTGACTTCAGACCATTATCTGGTCAGTGCTGTGCCTTTGGGCTTCGAGCTAGATGACTCATCAGAGTGGGTGCTGAATCCGATTCGGATGTCTGCACATAGCATGACTGGTCATTATCATCTGATGATGCTGCCGATTAGCACCATGCAAAATATTGACCGTGCCCTCAAGGGCGCCAATATTGGTGTGGAAAAAATGGTGGTCTCAAGTCTGGCAACTGCTGAGGCCAGTCTGCTCAAAGATGAAAAAGAATATGGCGTCTGTCTGGTCGATATCGGTGCCGGCACCACCAATGTGGCGGTGTATGTGGATGGTCGTCTGGCCTTAACCCATACCTTCCAGCGTGGTGGCGAGCATGTGACCCGTGATATTGCGGCGGTGTTACAGACCACGACCGAAGAAGCTGAACGCCTGAAACTGCTGTATGGCTGTGTAGACCTGAAAGTGGTTAAGCCTGACCATATGATTCAGTTCCAGGGGATTGATGGGCCACAAACCATCAGCCGGATTGAGCTGACCGAAATTATCATGGCGCGTTATGACGAGATTCTTGGATTGGTGCGTGATGAACTGGTGAAAAATGGCGCGATCCAGGGCTTGTATCATGGTGTGGTCCTGACCGGTGATGCCAGTCATATTGAAGGTATGGTGAGTTTTGTACGCCGTACCTTGGGTGTGTCAGCTCATTTGGGTAATCCACCAACGCAGGTGTATGCCGATGAACAGCATCAGGCAGCGCTACGCCGTTCGCAATATAGTACGGTCGCGGGTTTGCTGATGTTTAGTCAGAGTGATACTCAAGACACGATTGTAGAACAGGATGATGTAGAGCGATTATCGTTAACTCAGCGCGTCAAGCGGGCTTGGTCTGGCTTTAATGACACCTTGAAATCAATCTTTTAAGTCGATTTTTATTGTGAATATTGTTGAGAAGATGTAGTTAATCGGGCTTGTACTTGACAAGTTAACGCATGAGCAGCATTCTTAAAAACAATTTTATTAAGATTAAGGCAGTGTACGGGCTTAGTGACTGCCAATTATGAATTAGGAATTTTATAGGTCATGGCCTCATTTGAATTTTTCGAAGACGATCATAGCGATAGCAATGGTCAAGCCCGTTTCACTGTGTTTGGTGTAGGCGGTGCGGGTGGTAATGCTGTACAACACATGTTGCAGTCCGATATCCAGGGCGTAAAGTTTGTTTGTGCCAATACGGACAAGCAGGCACTCGATCGCATGGAAGCCGAATTTAAAATTCAGCTGGGTGAGCAAAGTACCCGTGGTCTGGGTGCAGGTGCCAATCCGCAAGTGGGTCAGACTGCAGCAGAAGAAAGCCGTGAACTGATCCGCCAGCAGCTTGAAGGGACCGATATGGTCTTTGTCACTGCGGGTATGGGCGGTGGTACCGGAACGGGTGCTGCGCCAGTGGTTGCTGAAATTGCCAAAGAAATGGGTATCCTGACGGTTGGTGTAGTGACGACGCCATTCAACTTTGAGGGCAAGCGCCGTTTACAATCTGCGGAAAAAGGCATTGAAGCGCTTGAGCAGCATGTCGACTCATTGATTATCATTCCAAATCAGCGTTTATTGAAAGTCTTCCGTGATATTTCAATGAAAGATGCCTATAAAAAAGCGGATGATGTGCTACTGAATGCGGTACGCAGTATTTTTGATCTTGTGGTACGTCCGGGTCATATTAACCTTGACTTCGCCGATTTGAAAACAGCGATGAGTACTCGTGGTTATGCCATGATGGGTGTTGGTTTAGGCCGTGGTGAAAACCGTGCCCGTCAGGCTGCTGAACAGGCTATTCGTAGCCCATTACTCGATAACGTAACCATCATGAATGCCAAAGGTATTCTGATTAACGTAACGGGTGGCGATGATGTCACTTTCGGTGAAATTGAAGAAATCACCGATGTTGTTAACCAGATTGTCGATTTGGATGAAGGTCAGGTGTTCTACGGTACGGTATTTGATCCGGATGCACGTGATGAAATCAGTGTGACCGTGATTGCAACGGGTTTAACCCGTCATGCAGCGGATTCAGTTGAACCGACCAAACGTACCAATGTACAGGCAACGCGCCCAGCAGCAGCCTCACAGGCTGTGGTAGAAGATGATGATGTACCAGCGATTCAGCGCCAACAGCATGAAACCGCTACGCCAGCGAATGCTGCAGCATCAGTTTCAAGCCCGCGTCCAACGCCAATGAGTATTCAGGATTATCTTAAGAATCAACAGCGTAAATAACATGTAACATCATGTGTTTACCATGATTACACAGGAAAGGTGGCTTTTAAGCCACCTTTTTGTTTTTTCTCAATGGCCAAATATGCTAACGTATAGCGGTTTTATTGATGAACAGATGAAAGAAGCATGTTGAAACAACGTACCCTGAAACGTATCGTGAAAGCGAGCGGAATCGGTCTTCACAGTGGGCAAAAAGTCATGATTAACTTTGTGCCGCACCATGCCGATGGGGGAATTGTGTTTCGTCGTATTGACCTGAATCCGCCGGTCGACATTCCTGCCGATGCGATGCTGATTCAGGAAGCTTTCATGTGCTCGAATCTGGTTCAGGAAAATGCCAAAGTCGGTACGATTGAACATGTCATGAGTGCGATTGCCGGTTTAGGAATTGATAACCTGATTATCGAAGTCTCTGCCTCGGAAGTGCCGATTATGGATGGCAGTGCAGGCCCGTTTATCTATTTGCTCATGCAAGGTGGTCTGCAAGAACTGGATGCTGCGAAAAAATTCGTCAAGATTATTAAACCGGTTGAAGCACTGATTGATGATAAGCGTGCCATTTTTAGTCCGCACCATGGCTTCCAGCTGAATTTCACCATTGATTTTGATCATCCTGCTTTTAAAAAAGAACATCAGTCCGCCAGTATCGATTTCTCGACTGAAACTTTTGTTTATGAGGTTAGTGAAGCACGTACCTTTGGTTTTATGAAAGATCTGGATTATCTCAAAGCCAATAATCTGGCACTGGGAGCCAGTTTGGAGAATGCCATTGGTGTGGATGAAACCGGAGTGGTGAATGAAGAGGGTCTAAGGTTCTCTGATGAATTTGTACGCCATAAAATTTTGGATGCAGTCGGGGATTTGTATCTGCTTGGACATCAGATCATTGCCAAATTTGATGGTTATAAATCTGGACATGCTTTGAATAATCAGCTGTTGCGCAATGTGAAAAGTGATCCAAGCTGCTATGAAATTGTAACATTTGATGACGAGGCCAATTGTCCAATCATGTATGTGAATGTGACATAAGTCATTGTGTTTGTGTCTTTATGTTTTAGTTATTGCGTCAATAGTGTGACATGTGTCGCATAATACTGCTTTTCTAATTTATTACATTTGATTGCTATGTTACTTTTTATTGCTTGCCAAACGTAGCAAAGCTTGGCTAAGCTTAGGCTCGCTTATAAAGTCAGCTGCACCACGAAGTAATTCCTGTGTTTCTGCATTTAAGGCTCTTTCAGGTGTTGCTGCAACAGGTTGCGTTTGTGAAGGATTCCGCAAACAAACTTGAAGTTTTGTAAGATCTGTTAATTCATTTATTTGAGAGAGTTGTGAAATGTATTGCTTTTGAAGATAGGCCAATTGACTGATCATGGCCTGGTTTTCACCGGTAATCGTTAACACACCATTTTGATAGCACACAACTTGCCAGCGTTCCGGTTGGGGCAATAGCGGTTGTACGAGTTTCGTAAGTTTCTGCCAGGCAGCAACTTGTGATGAGAGAAACGAAAAGTTTCCTGTTTTTATCTGTTTTCTGGTTTGTTGAAAAACGTTGACAGGTTCCGACATACATAATTCCTACATGTTTATGTCTTAATCTTATGCGCTTCTTTTAGTGGATATCAAGGATAGAGATCTTCAAGGAACTCGATTAAAGCAGTTTAGAGAGGTTTTTTATGCATATGCGACGTATTTTGTTGGCATTTTCTTTATCAGTTTCAGCTGCTTCGGTAGCGTTTGCAGATTTAGTCAATCTAAATCAAGAAAATGGTTCAACAGATCGTATCGAGCAATTGACGCGTACTCTGGCACAGGGTGCATATACTCATCCAGATGATATCGATATTCCAGCGCAAACCAAATTGAATGTCCAGCTACGTGAAAAGCCAGTTGAGCTTAACAATCGCACGCTGGCACAGAAGTATGCAAATACCTCATCTAATCGAGCTGCTGCAAATAGTGCTTATTCCTGGCTGATCGCTCATCCCTTACCCAATTCTCGCGTAAGTTCAAATTACGGTGGTCGTACCATGGGTGGCCGTGCTGAAAATCACTCAGGTCTTGATCTTGCAGCGCCAAGTGGTACACCAATTTATGCCACAGGCCCAGGTATTGTAACCAAATCAGGTTGGGGTACGGGTTATGGTCAATATGTTGAAATCAATCATGGCAATGGCTATTTAACACGTTATGCTCATGCTTCACGTCTTATTGCACGTGTGGGAGAACAGGTACAGGCAGGTGATCATATTGCCAACGTTGGCTGTACTGGCCGCTGTACCGGTCCACACTTGCATTATGAAGTTGTAAAAGACGGTCAACGTAAAAACCCATCTACTTATTTGGCTATGTTACCTTAAGTATAGACCTGAATTTCTATTAGGCTCTTTATACATAAGCATCTCTCCAATAAGCATTTCAAAGCGATTAAGCTAAGGCTCTTCAACCCACATTGAAGGGTTCTTCAGATAATCGCTTTTAAGTCTGATATTATCACCAACTATTATAATGAATGTATAATAAATCTCCTATATTGACTATTTTTTGTTATGTTGTGTAATTAAACGTCACCAATCATTTAGTTCCTAAATAGTACTGCCAAATCGCATTCAGCCAGAGCCATACCTGCTGAGGTCTCAAATATGGTACATATAAGACATTAAATTAGGCTTTTAGGAACTGTAGATTATGGCGTTTTATGGCGATACAGACGCGCAAGAAACCCAAGAATGGCAAGATGCATTTGACTCTGTTTTGCAACACATGGGTACCGAGCGTGCAGCATTTTTATTAGAAAAACTTTTTCAACGCGCAATTGCAAAGCATGTTCCTATTCAGCGTTTAAATACTCCCTACTTAAATACGATTTCGGTTGAAGAACAACCGGCAATGCCGGGCGACCAGGATATGGAACGCCGGATTCGTGCGCTGGTTCGCTGGAATGCCTTGGCAATGGTATTGCGCGCAAATAAAACCGGTGATGACCTCGGTGGTCACTTGGCCAGCTTTGCCTCTTCCGCAACTTTATATGATGTCGGTTTTAACCATTTTTTCCGTGCCAACAGTGACAGCTTTGGCGGCGATATGATCTATTATCAAGGTCACTGTGCCCCCGGTATTTACGCGCGTTCGTTTTTAGAAGGCCGTTTGACTGAAGATCATCTGAATAATTTCCGTCGTGAAGTCGGTGGCAAAGGTTTGCCATCTTATCCGCATCCTTATTTGATGCCGGATTATTGGCAGTTCCCAACGGTATCGATGGGTTTGGGCCCAATCATGTCGATTTATCAGGCACATATTCAAAAGTACCTGATGAACCGTGGCCTGATCAAAGAAGAAGATCGTAAGGTTTGGGCGTATTTGGGTGATGGCGAGATGGACGAGCCAGAAAGCCTCGGTGCAATCTCGCTGGCAGGTCGTGAAAAACTCGACAACCTGATCTGGGTGGTGAACTGTAACTTGCAACGTCTGGATGGTCCGGTACGTGGTAATGGCAAGATCATTCAGGAACTTGAGTCACTATTCCGCGGCGCAGGCTGGCGTGTGATTAAAGTGGTGTGGGGCCGTCATTGGGACCCATTACTGGATAAAGATAAATCTGGTGCACTCAAAGCCGTGATGGAAGAAGCGGTTGACGGCGACTTCCAGCGTTACCAGGTCAAAGGTGGGGCCTATGCACGTGAAAAGTTCTTTGGTAAATATCCAGAAGCCAAAGAGCTGGTCAAGGATTTAAGCGATGAAGATATTGATAATCTGAACCGCGGTGGCCACGATCCGTACAAAGTTTTTGCTGCCTATGCTGAAGCTTGTACTGCCAAAGGTCAACCGACCGTGATTCTGGCGAAAACCGTCAAAGGTTATGGTTTGTCAGAAGAAATTGAAGCAGTCAATAAAACACACCAAATCAAGAAGATGCAAATCAACTCTTTGAAATACGTGCGTGACCGCTTCAACCTGCCATTTACCGATGAGCAATTGGAAGAAGTACCATTCTATCGTCCAAGCGAAAATTCGCCTGAGCTGAAATACATGAAAGCACGTCGTGAAGCATTGGGTGGTTATCTGCCTGCACGTCGGAAGGAAAGCGAGCAACTGGCGATTCCTGAACTTTCGGTATTTGATTCGGTCTTGGCGGGTTCAAATGGTAAAGAACAGTCGACCACGATGGTGATGGTACGTTTAATCTCTGCGCTTCTTAAAGAGAAAGCAATTAAAGACCGTGTTGTTCCGATTGTGCCAGATGAAGCACGTACTTTTGGTTTGGAGGGCATGTTCCGCCAGCTCGGTATCTATGCTGCGCATGGTCAGAAATATACGCCTGAAGACCAAGAACAGTTGATGCATTATCGTGAAGCCAAAGACGGACACATGTTGCAAGAAGGAATTAACGAAGCCGGCGCCATGAGTGCCTGGGCCGCGTTAGGCACCAGTTATTCAACCAATAACCTGCCAATGATCCCGATGTACATGTACTACTCGATGTTCGGTTTCCAGCGTATCGGTGATATTGCATGGGCAGCCGGTGATGCACAGGCACAAGGTTTCTTGCTCGGTGCAACTGCAGGTCGTACTACACTAAACGGCGAAGGCTTGCAGCATCAGGACGGTCATTCCCATATTCTGGCCAATACCATTCCAAACTGTGTCTCTTATGACCCATGTTTTGGTTATGAACTGGCAGTGATCGTGCATGACGGTTTACAACGTATGTATGTCAATCAGGAACGTGTGTTCTATTACCTGACCGTGATGAACGAAAACTACGAGCATCCGGAAATGCCAAAAGGTGTTGAAGAAGGCATCAAGCGTGGTATGTACTTACTGGAAGAAGATGAAAAAGCCACGGTTCAGTTACTGGGCTCGGGTGTGATCCTGCGTGAAGTGATCAAGGCGGCGAAGATTCTGCGTGAGGAATATCAAATTCACTCAAATGTCTACAGTGTGACCAGCTTCAATGAACTGGCACGTGATGGTATGGCATGTGAAGAATACAACCGCCTGCATCCACTGGCTGAGGATGTGAAAGAAGCATGGATATCGAAACAGCTACGCGGTACCGAAGGTATTGTGGTGTCTGCAACTGATCATATGCGTGCCTATAGCGAACAGATTCGTGCCTATCTTCCAGATAGCCGCCCATTTGTGGCACTCGGTACCGATGGTTATGGCCGTTCAGATACACGTGGTAATTTACGTAGCTACTTCGGTGTCGATGCTGCCCATATTGTGGTAGCAACTCTGAAAAAACTGGCAGATGAAGGTGAAGTTGATCCGCGCCTGGTGAAAGACGCGATCTCGACGTTTGAGCTGGATACCGATCGTCCGGTGGCTTGGGCACCGCAAGACACCCCATCTGTACATGCTGTTGCTGACTACAAAGAGGAGAACTAAGCATGCAAATTACGACTCCCGATATTGGTGTAGATCAGGCAACCGTGGCCGAAATTCTGGTCAAAGTCGGTGATACGATTGCGATTGATGACAGCATCGTGCTGCTTGAATCTGATAAAGCCTCTGTTGAAGTGCCCAGCACTTCAGCAGGGGTAGTGAAAAGCATTCTGGTCAGCCAGGGTGATGAAGTGGCTGAAGGCACTGTACTGATTGAACTGCAAGCTGAAGATGGCAGTACGGATGTGGTCGAGCCACAGCAAGCAGATGCCTCACAAAAAACCTCAGAAAATACGCCGACGTCTTTGCCTGATCAGGAAATCATGCAAGAACTGGCATCACATCAGCCAAAAGTTTCTGCTGCGCCTGAGGCTCAAGCAAGTTCACAAGTGGTCGATGTGCAAGTCCCCGATATTGGTGTAGAGAAAGCCACTGTCGGTGAAATTCTGGTCTCTGTCGGTGATGAAGTCGAGGTGGATCAAAGCATCGTGGTGGTGGAATCGGACAAGGCGACTGTTGAAGTGCCAAGTACGGTTGCAGGTACGGTGGAATCCATCGACATTAAAGAAGGCGACACGATTAAAGAAGGTGTGGTGATTCTAAAAGTGAAAACTTCAGGATCGATCCCGACTGTTGCAGCAGAAGTGCCAAAAGCTGAAGCTGCGCCAGTTCAAGATGCTAAAGCGGAGCCAGTGGCTCAAGCTGCAGCAGCACCTGCGGGTGATGTTGAAGTGATGGTGCCTGATCTGGGTGTAGACAAAGCAGCTGTGGCTGAAATTCTGGTTTCTGTCGGTGATACGGTTGAAAAAGACCAGAGCATCATTGTGGTGGAATCAGACAAAGCCACGGTTGAAGTGCCAAGCACAACTGCTGGGGTGATCAAGGCGATTCATGTTGAGCTGGGACAAAATGTCTCTGAAGGCATTGCACTGATAACAATTCAAGCTGAAGCGCAAGCAGAGGCTGCACCTGTTGCGGCTAAAGCGGAAGCACCGAAAGCAGCTGTTGCACCAGTAGAGACCACCAAAGCAGCACCTGCGGCATCTTCTACTCCAGCGGTGGCGACCTCTGACAATGCCGACAAGCTGACGAAAGAGCAGAATGTCGCCAACTCGAAAGTCTATGCCGGCCCTGCTGTACGTAAACTGGCACGTGAACTGGGCGTAGTATTGTCAGAAGTTCAGGCTTCAGGTTCCAATGCCCGGGTGATGAAAGAAGATCTGAAGGCTTATGTCAAAGCGCGCCTGACTACGCCACAGGCGGCTCCTGTAGCCGCTGCTGCTCAAGCCACAGGTCTACCAAAATTGCCAGACTTTAGTGCTTTTGGTGGTGTGGAAGAAAAAGCCTTGACGCGTTTGCAACAAGTGTCTATTCCGCAGTTGTCGCTGAATAATTTCATTCCGCAAGTGACCCAGTTTGATGCAGCCGATATTACTGAACTGGAAGCGTGGCGTAATGAGCTGAAAGGCAACTTCAAGAAAGAAGGCCTGAGCCTGACCATTATGGCCTTCATCATCAAAGCAGTTGCGCACTTGTTAAAAGAAGAGCGCGAGTTTGCTGGTCACTTGGCCGATGATGGCAAGTCAGTCCTGCTACGTAACGAGATCCATATGGGGATCGCGGTGGCAACGCCAGATGGTTTAACGGTTCCGGTATTGCGTCATCCCGATCAGAAGTCGATTAAACAGATTGCCACTGAGCTGGGAAGCTTGGGTCAAAAAGCGCGTGACAAGAAATTGTCGCCAAAAGATCTGCAAGGGGCGAACTTTACCATTACCAGCCTGGGCTCAATTGGTGGTACTGCATTTACGCCGCTGGTGAACTGGCCGCAAGTGGCAATTCTGGGAATTTCACCTGCCACCATGCAACCCGTCTGGAATGGTGAAGGCTTTGATCCACGCTTGATGCTACCGTTGTCTTTGTCATACGATCACCGTGTGATTAATGGTGCAGATGCTGCGCGTTTCACCAACAAGCTGACCCAGCTGCTCAAAGATATCCGTACTTTATTGATTTAATCTGATCAGATTATTTCAATCATAGACCCTGCTTCGGCGGGGTTTATTTTTGCCACATTGAAAAATAATGGATTTGATTCTATACTTGGCGCACTTCATTGGGGAGTAGCCGCCTTTTGCGCAAAGCAGAAGGGTGATGGTCAACATATTTGTCCTGAACCGGACATGGTCATCATAGCAAAAAACCAAATGAGCTTCTCGAAGCTTTCTTTTGTTGGCAAGACCTTTGATTTACCACTCTGCAGATTTTGGCTAGCAGGAGCGGTGAGTCATTGGTATTGGATGCTAGCCAGAGAAAGACCTCATGTATGAATTCTTACTGTCGACCGCAATTGTGGCACTGGCTGAAATGGGTGACAAAACCCAACTGCTGGCTTTGCTGCTTGCCGCACGTTTTCGCAAACCCATTCCTATTTTAGTTGCTATTTTATTGGCGACGCTGATTAACCATGGCCTTTCTGCGGTATTGGGGCAATGGATCACCACGGTGATTGGGCCGGAAGTGTTGCTGTGGATTGTGTCGATTGGTTTTATTGCGATGGCGGCCTGGATGCTGATTCCGGATGAACTCGGAGATGAAAATGCCAGTATCAATAAATGGCAAAAATTCGGGGTATTTGCTGCAACCTTCATTTTGTTCTTTCTGGCAGAAATTGGCGATAAAACCCAGATTGCCACAGTCGCGCTGGCAGCACGTTTCGATAGTATATTCTGGGTGATGCTCGGTACCACTTTGGGGATGATGCTGGCCAATGCACCTGCGGTATTTCTAGGAGATAAACTGGCGAACAGGCTGCCGATCAGCCTGATTCATAAAATTGGCGCGGCCATTTTCCTGGTGATTGGTGTCGCCACTCTGCTTCAATATTATTTATTTTAAAAATACAGTAATAATTGCATGAATCCTGAGCTAAAAACTCAGGATTTTTTATGCCTAAAATAAGCTTAAAACTTTGATAAGTAGTGTGATATGGCCAGTTTTATTGATTGTAAGTTCAACTAAATACTTATATGTTATATGGGTATAAAACAGCACTTTTAAATTTAAATCGGGGAATATATACATGGTTTTTGAACGCACCACATCGCAGGTCCTGTTTGATAACGGGACACATAAATGCATCAGTTTTACCAGTCTGGTCAAAGGTGAAGGCGTTCAGGCAAACCAGTTTTTAATCATTGATAACGAGCGGGCGGCGGTACTCGATCCGGGTGGTGATCTCACCTATGTTCCGCTAACCATGGAACTGAATAAATACACCCGGTTGACCAATCTGGATTATGTCATGGCTTCGCATCAGGATCCTGACATCATTACTTCGATGCCACGCTGGCTGGTATATACCGATGCCAAAGTGGTGGCTTCCAAGCTCTGGGCGCGTTTCTTGCCACATTTAAACTCGGCTTTTATGAGTGACCGGATGAAAGGCAACTGGCTAGATCGGCTGGTCGAGCTCCCGGATCATGGTCAGATCATTCCTCTGGGTAATGCCAATATTGTGGCGGTACCAGCGCATTTTCTGCATTCAGTCGGCAATTTCCAGTTTTATGATCCGATTGCCAAGATCCTGTTTTCGGGAGATATGGGCGCATCGATGGTCGATGATGCTGCCAAACCATTGGAAAACTTTGCGGCGCATATCCCAAAAATGAAAAGCTTTCATCAGCGTTATATGTGCAATAACAAGGTGATTCGTCTTTGGGTGAACATGGTGCGGGGCATGGATATCGAGATGATTGTGCCGCAGCATGGCACGCCTTTTATGGGTAAAGAGCAGATCACCCAGTTTCTGGACTGGATTGAAACGCTGCAATGTGGCACCGACCTGATGGACGAAACTGTTTTTACCTGTCCTGAATAGTTCACAGAAAAATAAAATTTTTCTTGTGTAGAAAAACAACATTTTTTATATTTCTTCTCCAAAAAACTTTTTTTTGATCATGAGAACTTATAAGAAATGTTATCTCAAGTTCCAACACCAGATGCATGTTTAAGCTGCGGGGCGTGCTGCGCCTATTTCAGGGTTTCGTTTTACTGGGCTGAAGGGATTCATATGCCTGAGCATTATACGGAACCTGTAACAGCAGTTTATTCATGTATGGCTGGAACCAATCAAAAAAATCCACGCTGTATTGCACTGGATGGCACCATCGGCCAGCAGGTCAGTTGCGGTATGTATGAGCTGCGCAGTTCATCCTGCAAAGAAGTACAGATCGCCGATGATCAATGCAATAAAGCCCGTTTGGCACATAATATGTTGCCTTTTATTCAGATTGAAAATGATGAAGCTGACAATGATGACAGTTTTGAATACGTCAGCTAAATCGACCCAAAGCAGAGTTTAGGCTCTGCTTTTTAGCTTTTTAAAGTATCGGGATTGAGTTCAAGCATCAGGCTACTGTGGTCAGTTCTTTTCTGATGTCGTATTTCTCAAATTGATTCACTGGAAAAAATCCAGCCCTCAAAACTATTTTAATGCAAAAATAATTTTGCAATTGCAATGAAATTTAAGTCGATATTTGTTTATAATAGTGCACGGAAATTACCAGTGAGACTGTTATGTTGACCATCGTTCAAGACGCGTTAACCTTCGATGATGTCCTATTACTCCCTGCCTATTCTACTGTTCTCCCAAAAGATGTCTCTCTAAAGACACGCCTGACCCGTGGCATTAACCTGAATATTCCTCTTGTGTCTGCAGCGATGGATACGGTGACTGAGTCCCGTATGGCAATTGCAATGGCGCAAAACGGTGGTATCGGTATTTTGCACAAGAACATGGATATCGCTGTTCAGGCTGCAGAAGTGCGCCGTGTGAAAAAATTCGAAGCGGGTATGGTCAAAGACCCGATTACAGTTACTCCTGAAACCACAGTACGTGAATTGATTGCTTTGACTCAAGCCAACAATATCAGTGGTGTACCAGTGGTGAAAGATGGCAAAGTGGTCGGTATTGTGACAGGTCGCGATACACGCTTTGAAACCAATCTTGAGCAGCCAGTCAGCAACATCATGACTGGTCAGGATCGTCTGGTAACAGTTCGCGAAGGCGAATCGAAAGAAAATATCCAAGCCTTATTACAGCAGCACCGTATTGAAAAAGTATTGGTGGTGAATGATCAGCAAGAGCTGAAAGGCTTGATTACGGTGACAGATTTCCGTAAAGCTGAACTTTATCCAAACAGCTGTAAAGATGATTTAGGTCGTCTACGTGTCGGTGCTGCAGTCGGTACCGGTGCAGAAACTCCAAGCCGTGTTGAAGCGCTGGTTGAAGCCGGTGTCGATGCGATTGTTGTCGATACAGCACATGGTCATTCTGCGGGTGTGATCGAGCGGGTACGTTGGGTGAAAGCCAACTATCCACAAGTTCAGGTGATTGGCGGTAACATCGCAACTGGCGATGCTGCATTGGCCTTACTTGATGCAGGTGCGGATGCGGTTAAAGTCGGGATTGGTCCGGGTTCAATCTGTACCACACGTATTGTGGCCGGTATTGGTATGCCGCAAATTTCTGCAATCGATTCTGTGGCCAATGCGCTGAAAGATCAGATTCCGTTGATCGCGGATGGTGGTATCCGTTTCTCTGGCGATATGGCCAAAGCGATTGGTGCGGGTGCAAGTACCATTATGGTTGGTTCATTGATGGCCGGTACTGAAGAAGCACCGGGCGAAGTTGAATTCTTCCAAGGCCGTTACTACAAAGCCTACCGCGGTATGGGTTCGTTGGGTGCCATGGCGGGTGCAACCGGTTCGGCTGACCGTTACTTCCAGGACTCTAAAGCCGGTGCCGAGAAACTGGTTCCTGAAGGCATTGAAGGTCGCGTACCGTACAAAGGTCCAATGGGCAATATCGTGCATCAGATGATGGGCGGCCTACGTTCTTCGATGGGTTATACCGGTTCTGCCGTGATTGAAGACCTGCGTCAAAATGCCAAGTTTGTGAAAATCACTTCTGCCGGTATGTCGGAATCACATGTGCATGATGTGACCATTACCAAAGAAGCACCCAACTATCGCGTGGGTTAATCTCCTGTGATTTAAAGTTTTTAAAAGCCGTCATGCAAATGACGGCTTTTTTATTTTGGTGTAAAGTGTGGCACAGGGAAAAAATGGGTGAGATCAATCATCCGCTAAGAAGTGAGATAAAGATGAGTTATTTTGGTACTGACGGTATTCGTGGAAAGTTTGGCGAATTGCCGATTACCCCTGAGTTTGCCCTGAAATTGGGGTTTGCAGCCGGTAAGGTTTTAAAGCGTCATAGTAAAAAAGCCAAGCCCTTGGTGGTTTTGGGTAAAGATACCCGTTTGTCTGGCTATATCCTGGAAGCCGCCTTGCAGGCAGGTTTAAATGCGGCTGGCGTCTATGTTCATCTTTTAGGCCCACTGCCAACACCGGCGATTGCCCATTTGACCCGCGCCTTGCATGCCAGCCTGGGAATTGTAATTTCTGCTTCGCATAATCCGTATTTCGATAACGGTATTAAGTTTTTCTCGGCGGAAGGCAAGAAATTACCGGATGCCTTGCAAGAAGAAATCAATCAGGAACTCGAACAAGATTTCATCATTGAAGATACCGCGAGCCTGGGTAAAAGTATCCGGGTCAAAGATGCCAATGGTCGCTATATTGAATTCTGTAAATCGACTTTCCCCTATCATCTGGACTTGAATGAACTCACCATTGTGGTGGATTGTGCCAATGGTGCCGCCTATAACGTCGGGCCTGCTGTGTTCCGTGAGCTGGGCGCACGTGTGATTGCCATTCATAATGAACCGACCGGGTTAAATATCAATAAAGACTGTGGTTCGACTCATCCTGAAAGCTTGCAACAAGCCGTGATCCAGCATCAGGCCGACTTAGGTGTTGCTTTTGATGGCGATGCCGACCGTGTAGTTCTGGTGGATCAGTCTGGAAAGCTGATTGATGGCGACCATATTCTGTATATTCTTGCCACGCAAAGCTCGAAAAAGCCGGCAGGTATCGTCGGTACCTTAATGAGCAATATGGCACTGGAACTGGCACTGGAAAAAGCTCAAGTGCCATTATTACGTGCCAAAGTCGGCGACCGTTATGTGTTGCAAGGTCTGGAAGAAAACGGCTGGACGATTGGTGGCGAGCCTTCTGGGCATATTCTGACCTTGGACAAGAGCACCACCGGCGATGCCATTATTGCCGCCTTGCAAGTGCTGACAGTCATGGTTGAACAGAAGAAAGCCCTGCATGAGCTGGTGGCTGATTTTCAACTGTTGCCAAATGTCCTGGTCAATGTGCGTTTAGATGCCATGTTTGATCCTTATTCAGTACCGGCCTTGGCCGCTGAATTTGAAAAAGCCGAACAGCAGCTTAAAGGGCGTGGCCGCTTGTTGATTCGTAAATCAGGTACTGAACCGGTGATTCGTGTCATGGTGGAAGGCGAAGATTTAAGTGAAGTGACTGCACTGGCAAATTCATTAGCTGATGCTGTACGTGCCAATGCCGCTTAGAGGAAGAAAGAATGAGTGATCTGATCAAAGATCTGAGTGAGCTACGCCTGAATTATCAGAAAGGCGAGCTGCAAGAACAGCAGGTCAACCCGAATCCGCATATGCAGTTCTTGCAATGGTTTAACCATGCACTAGAAGCGAAGCTGCATGAACCCTATGCCATGTCATTGGCAACGGCGGATGCTCAAGGTCGTCCGCATGTGCGTACCGTATTACTGCGCGGGGCGACTGAAGCCGGCTATGACTTCTATACCAATTATGACAGCCAAAAAGGTTTGGATCTGGCCGAAAATCCGTATGCTGAATTATTGTTCTATTGGCAGGATCAGGAACGTCAGATTCGGGTGAGTGGTAAAGTCATCAAGATTTCTGAACAGGAGTCGACTGATTACTATCATAAACGCCCACGTGACAGCCAGATTGCTGCGCATATCAGCACCCCGCAAAGTGGGGTAATTGCCAGCCGTGAAGAGCTGCAACAGCGTTTCTGGGATTTGCATAATCAGGTGGCGAATCAGCAACAGCTGGATAAACCGGAGTTTTGGGGCGGTTATCGTCTCGAACCCGATTATTATGAATTCTGGCAGGGCCGTCCGAACCGTCTGCATGATCGTTTAAGCTATGAGATAATTGACGGTGCATGGCAATTGCAACGCTTGATGCCTTGATTATGCCAAAAATCATGCCAAAACTTGACATCAAACAGCGCCCCTTTCTGACCCGTCCTGAAAATTTTCAGGGTGTTCCAGCGTTTGTGGCTGAAATTCTGGCCCGTCGCGGGGTGGAGTCCGAGCAGGAACTTGAGCTTAAACTCAAGCATCTGCTGGCACCGACCATGAAAGGCCTGACGGATGCGATTCAGTTGATCGATCAGGCAATTGATCGTGGCCAGAAAATCGTGATTGTCGGCGATTACGATGCCGATGGTGCAACCAGTACTGCACTCATGGTGCTGGCTCTACGTGATATGGGCGCCAAGGTCGAGTATCTGGTACCAGACCGTTTTAAGTATGGCTATGGTCTGACTGCTGCCATTGCCGATCTGGCTTTCGTCAATTTCACGCCTGATCTGCTGATTACCGTGGACAATGGTATTTCCAGCCATGCAGGAGTGAAACAGGCGCAAGATCATGGTATGCAGGTGATTATTACCGATCATCACCTGACCACCAAGCCGACACCTGAAGCCGAAGCGGTGGTCAATCCGAATCAGCTGGGTTGTGATTTCCCCAGCAAAGCCTTGGCCGGGGTCGGGGTGGCGTTTTATGTGCTGGCCAATCTGTCGACCCATCGCAAAAAACTTGGAAAATCGACCACTCAAATTATTCATTATCTTGATCTGGTGGCACTCGGTACTTATGCCGATGTCGCCAGTCTGGACTATAACAACCGGATTCTGGTCGATGCGGGCCTGAAATGGATTCAGCAAGGGCAGTGCCGCGCAGGGATCAGTGCGCTACTGGATATTGCAAAACGTGATCCGGCAGGTCTAAAAGCGCAAGATCTCGGTTTTGTCTTAGGGCCGCGAATTAATGCAGCCGGACGGATGGAAACCATGGACATCGGGATCGAGTGTCTATTGGCACCTGATCTGGCCACGGCCTATCCATTGGCTGAACAGCTGAATCAACTGAATGTTGAACGCCGTCAGGTCGAAGCTAAAATCAAGCAGGACGCTTTAAACGAACTTGAGAAAATCCAGCTAGACGAAACTGAATTGCCGGCTGCATTAATCATGTTTGAACAGCATTGGCATCAAGGTGTCATTGGTATTGTGGCGGGGCGTTTAAAAGAGCAGTTTCATCGTCCGAGTATTGTCTTTGCCGTAGATGAAGATGGGAGACATATCAAGGGTTCGGCGCGTTCGATTGAAGGGATTCATATCCGTGATGCGATTGAACAGGTGGCGGAGCAATATCCACATTTAGTCAGTCATTTTGGCGGGCATGCAGCAGCAGCGGGTTTAACCCTGAAAAAAGAAAATTTTTCTGAATTTAAGCAGGTCTTTGAAGCACTGATTGCTACGATGGACGCGGATTTATTCACTGCGACTTTATGGACGGATGGGGAGCTATCCGCTTCGGCTTTCCAGATCGAAACAGTCGATATCCTGCAACATTTAAGTCCGTGGGGGCAAAAATTCCCTCCACCTATTTTTGAAGGGATCTTCAAGATTATGGACTATCGTTGGCTCAAAGATGTACATCTTAAATTACGCGTGGCTTTGGAAAATGGGCAGGTGATTGATGCGATCGCCTTCAATGCAGCCGATAAATATGAATTTGATCCGATGAAAGATACGCGCTTGGTGTATGAGCTGGATAAAAATGTCTTTAATGGTAATGTCAGCCTGCAAATGCGGATTATCCATTTAGAACAATAGGCCATAAAAAACCGCTCGAGTGAGCGGTTTTTTGACTTTTAATCGGAATGATTAGAAGCGGAAAGTACCATTGATACCAAACGAGTCAATACCGTCAGTTGTGTGGTAATTTACACCTGCTGCAATAGTTGGCGTAAAGAATTTTTGAGCTTTAATACCGAACAGTGTATCTGAACCATCTGCAGTAGAATCAGCAATAGATAGACCTACACTGAGAGTTGGATCGATATAAAGATCAGCAGCTAAGCGATAGGTTGTTTCATCACCAATATAAGTTAAACCTTCAAAATTGGTGAAATGATTGCCAATTTGAGTCACGTATTTGGCACGTAAAGATAATGCAGTGTCATCACCTACAGTAAGTGCATTTGAAAGATTTGCGGTGAAACCATAGTTTGCCACTTGAACTGGGTCTACGCTTTCATTTGCGGCACCTACTGCTAGCAACAAGCCAGTAACTGGTAGGTAACCTACTTCAAGCGCATAACCGGTATTATCGTCACCTGCAAAATCAACTTGGTTAATAGTACCGCTTACATAAAATTGAGTATTTGGAATATAAAACTCACCACTTACACCAAACACATCAATATCTTCATCGCCATCACCGCTTGCATTTGCATAACCTAAGCCAATATTACTTGCTTTATTTAGGAAAGCCGCTTCTGCAAGTGGAGAGTTCTTAACTTGAACATCATTTAAATAATATTTTCCATTGATGAAAAATGTATCTAGATCCCCAAGGTTATCGATATCAGTGTTTTCATACCCTACATTAAGTTCAGCTTGGTAAGCATGTGCAGTTCCTAGGCTAGCAAGAAGTGCTGTAGCAAGAGCAAGTTTCTTAAACATTTAGATTTTCTCTCTTTGTTATAAAAATATGACTGTATTATTAACAGTTGTAACAAATTGTACAGTTTATATTCGCCCAGTCAATGTGCAAAAAATACCTAAATGCTGGTTAAAAGTGCAATAAAAAAACCCATCCGAGGATGGGTTTTTTTATAAATGACTAATTTTGGGTTTTAGATTAGAAGCGGTATTTCGCTGCTACACCAAATTTGTTGTAATCATTGTTGCCTACTTCACCAAAACCAACTCGACCTTCCAGGCTCACTTGCTGGTTAATGAATTTACGAGCACTGATCCCGAACTCATTGGTATCTGTAAGGCCAAGATCTTTACTTGCATAATCTACACCAACACTGAGTGTCTTATCGATAAAATAGTCTGCTGCCAGATTGTATTCATCTAGATCACCAAAGCCTGCGCCAGCTTCCAGGTTGATATCTTTACCATTACTAAGTGTAGTCACATATTTAGCACGTAATGTTGGATCTACGCCGTCATCATAGTCATTATCATAACCTTTTAAACCGGCAGCAATTAATAGGCCCGGTGCTGGAAGGTAACCAATTTCAGCACCATAAACGGTTTGATCAGAGTTAGGGCCAACGTCGCGTTTAACATCATCACGACCAACATTACCACTTAGGTAGAAGTCTGAATTTGGTACAAAATATTCAGCGCCTACGCCGTAACGATGACGGTCATCATTACCGATTTCATCATATTGATATTGAGCACTTACATTGCTGGCACGATCAAGAAACGCTGCCTCTGCTAATGGTGAATTACGTGTTTGAACTGGATTGAAGTAATATTTACCATCGACACCGAAAGAACCGCTAGTTCCGCCGAAATCCGGGTCAATTACTCCTGCTGATGCACCAATTTCTGCCTGGTAAGCATGTGCTGCTGTACCTGTCATTGCTATTGCTGAAAGTAGTGCCGAAGCAATCGCTAATTTTTTCATGGTTACTACCCCTCAAATCTTTAGTTAAAAACATTACACTTTTTGTTACAACTTTCAGTCTAGAGCAATTTCAAAGATCGTCAATCAAAGGAAAGTTACAGCAATGTGAATAGCGTAATCTTATGTAATCTTTTCTAAATAAGTAACTGAATAATAGAATTAAATTTATAATGTAGTGTTTTATTAAAACTGTGTAGATATTGTGGAATGTATTGAATTTGCTGATTTTTTATTCAATTTGGTAGGTGTTTTTAGACGATAAAATCAAATGAAAAAGTATATTTTGATAATGAATGCGAGATGCGAAATCCGATCAAGCTTCAGATCAAAACGACATTTAATAACCGATTCAATTGTCAAAAATTTCCTGACGAAAACATAACTCTAAATTGGGATGACATTCGAGCTTTGGACTGGATCCATCACACTGAAATAGCAGAAATAGACTGTGCTATAATATGGGGCTAAATAATTTGTGCCTAATTTTGATTGAGAGTAATTCACGTGGAAATTAATCCGTATCTAAACCAATTAAAAGACTTAAACGAACGTGGTCAAACACTACGGGGGTATCTTTGACTACGATCTGAAAAAAGAGCGTTTAGAAGAAGTCCTGCGTGAATTAGAAGATCCCACCATCTGGAATGACCAGAGTCGTGCTCAGGCAATGGCCAAAGAAAAAGGCGAACTTGAGAACGTATTAAATGTGCTGGATGGTTTGACCACACAGCTGGAAGATGCGCAGGCCTTGCTTGATCTGGCAGTGGAAGCGGATGATGAAGGCTTACTGGAAGATGTACAGGCTGAACTGACTACAGCTGAAGAAGAACTGGCTAAACTTGAATTCCGTCGTATGTTCAACAATCCGATGGATCCTAATCCTTGTTATTTAGAAATTCAGGCCGGTTCGGGTGGTACTGAAGCGCAGGACTGGGCATCCATGCTCATGCGGATGTACCTGCGCTGGATTGAACGTCATGGCTTTAAAGCAGAAATCATGGAAGAATCGGACGGTGATGTTGCAGGGCTTAAATCAGCCACGATTCGTGTAGACGGTGAATATGCCTATGGCTGGTTACGTACCGAGTCAGGCGTACATCGTTTAGTGCGTAAATCGCCATTTGACTCGGGCAACCGTCGTCATACCTCATTCTCGGCTGTGTTTGTTTCGCCTGAAGTCGATGACAATATTGAGATCGAAATTAATCCGGCAGATG
The DNA here is from genome assembly GCF_013419095.1 of Acinetobacter sp. YH12105. Classification (NCBI taxonomy): domain Bacteria; kingdom Pseudomonadati; phylum Pseudomonadota; class Gammaproteobacteria; order Moraxellales; family Moraxellaceae; genus Acinetobacter; species Acinetobacter sp. YH12105. The sequence continues at coordinate 95,518 of NZ_VPAU01000010.1, read as the reverse complement.
TGCGTACCGATACCTATCGTGCATCGGGTGCCGGTGGTCAGCATATTAACAAAACGGATTCTGCGGTTCGTTTAACGCATGCACCGACCGGGATTGTAGTGGCCTGTCAGAACCAGCGTTCACAGCATGCCAACCGCGACCATGCCTGGAAGCAGTTACGCGCCAAACTTTATGAACGTGAAATGCAAATTCGTAATGATGCTGCAAAAGCGCTGGAAGATACCAAGTCTGATATCGGCTGGGGAAGCCAGATTCGTTCATACGTTCTGGATGATTCACGTATTAAAGACTTACGTACCAGTGTCGAAAGTTCCAATACCGGCGCGGTTCTGGATGGCGATCTGGATAAATTTATCGAAGCAAGCTTGAAACAGGGCTTGTAAGAAATCGTTTAAATAGCTGGCGTAACCAAGTTAGTACAGACTGTGACTCTTATATCTAAATTTATCGATATATAAATCGATAAAATGCGATATAATCGGTTTAGATGCTGAAACAAGTTTTGTTACGCCACAGATTGTGATGTACCTATGGATCTTGATCTAATTTTTAAAGCCTTAGCCAATCCGATACGCCGGCAGATTCTGGAATGGTTGAAATCGCCAGAACAATATCTGTCTGTGGAAGAGTGTGGCGGCTTTCAACGCGGGGTCTGTGCAGGGCAGATTGAAAAGTTAGGGCAAGTCTCTCAGTCCACCATGTCCAATCATTTGTCTGTCTTGCAGCAGGCCGGGTTAATCACCGCGACCAAGCATGGCCAATGGTCTTATTTCTCGCGTAATGAAGCTTTGATTCAGCAATATATCGTCTATATGCAACAACACCTTTAATCCAACAGGTGGGAGTACCGATGGCTGAATTAAATTCTCCTTTAACGCTCGGCGCGTTAGAACTTAAAAACCGTGTCATCATGGCACCGCTTACCCGTAGTCGTGCAACTGACGACCGCGTACCAACGCCAATGATGGCCGAATACTATGCACAACGTGCAAGTGCCGGTTTAATCATTTCTGAAGCCACGGTGATTTCTGAAGAAGCCAATGGTTACCGCAATACTCCTGGTCTCTTTACTGATGCGCAGGTAGCAGGCTGGCAGCAGGTGACTCAAGCGGTACATGACCAAGGTGGCCTGATTGTGGCGCAGCTGTGGCATGTGGGCCGTGTGTCTGATCCAGAACTGTTAAATGGTGAAACGCCAGTATCGGCGAGCAGTGTACAACAGGCCGGTCATGTCAGTTTATTACGTCCAAAACGTCCTTATGTGTTGCCGCGCGCGCTGGAAATTTCTGAAATTCATGCGATTACCGAACAATATAAACAGGCGGCAATTTGCGCCAAAGCTGCCGGTTTTGATGGAGTTGAACTGCATGCCGCCAATGGTTATCTGATTGACCAGTTCCTGCAAACCAAGACCAACCAGCGTGAAGATGAATACGGTGGTTCAGTCGAAAACCGTGCCCGTTTCCTGCTGGAAGTCATGGATGCACTGATTGATGTCTGGGGTGCAGGCCGTGTCGGAATTCATTTGGCACCGCGTGGCGATGAACACGATATGGGCGACAATGATCCACGTGAAACCTTTGGTTATGTGATGGAACAGTTGGGCAAGCGCCAGATCGCGTTCTTCTTTACCCGTGAATATCTGGCGGAAGACAGTATCTCGGAGTATATGAAACAGCGTTCAAACGGCGTGCCGTATATGGCCAATATGCGTTTAAGTCGTGACGATGCGATTGAATTGCTGGCTTCAGGCAAAGCAGATGCGGTAGCTTTTGGTAAGGCTTATATTGCCAATCCGGATTTATACGAGCGCCTACTCGAAGATGCACCGCTAAATGAACTAAAGCTGGAAAATATGATCGGAACCAATGTCGCAGAAGGCTATATTGATTATCCGACATTGGCTGAAGCAGACGCTTTAACTACTGTAGAATAATCTAAAAATGAGCCACATCGATTAACATGTCGATGTGGCTCTGTTATATTTTGTCGATTGAATCTGTTTCGAGGCGCATTTGGCTACTCCATTTTGGTATAACGCAGCGTTAGCTCTGATTAAACCCTTATATCAATCGCGTATTCGTAAACGTGCGACCGATCCTGAACAATTACAACAAGAACTGACAGAACGTTTCGGCCCATTTCAGCCGCCCAAAAATCTGCATGCCATCTGGTTTCATGTGGTCTCGGTCGGTGAGACCAATGCTGCCCAGCCTCTCATCGAACATTATTTAAAATCGGGTCATCCGGTGCTGGTCACCAATACCACCAAAACCGGTCAGGCACGGGCCAAATCACTTTTTTTAAAAGCACCTTATCTGGATTTATTTCAAGCGGTCTATTTACCTGCTGATCAGAAAGTACTGATCCGTGATTTTTATCAGCAGTATCAGCCAAAACTGTTATTGCTGATGGAAACCGAGCTTTGGCCGAATCTGCTGGATCAGGCACCAGAGTTTGATGTAGCCACGATTTTGTTAAATGCGCGTCTTTCGGAAAAGTCGGCCAAGGGCTATGCCAGGGTTAAAGGTCTGACCCGGAGCATGCTACAGCAGTTAAGTCAGCTTTTGGCACAAGATACTGCCACCCAGCAGCGTTATATCGAGTTGGGGATCACCGCCGAAAAAACCCAGGTTTTGGGCAATATCAAATTTGATATTACTGCACCACAAAGTTTTGTAGAACATGCTGCAAACTTGAAGCAAGAATGGCAACTGGCAGGTCGCAAAATTATGATACTGGCCAGTACCCATGCGCCTGAAGAAAAAGAAATTCTAAGCGCTTTAAAATCGGCTTTAGATAGCAACCCAAAACTTTTATGTATCGTCGTACCCCGTCATCCGGAACGTTTTGATGAGGTGTTTCAGGCTGCACAGAGTTTAAATTTAATAACTCAGCGCCGTAGTTTGGCCCAGAACATTGAAGCAGATACCCAGGTTTATCTGGCGGATTCGATGGGGGAAATGTGGCTCTGGTATGCTTTGAGTCAGGCCTGTTATGTCGGTGGCTCACTGAATGAGCCGGGTGGCGGGCATAATATTCTGGAGCCGATTGCTTTGAATGTACCGACTGTTTTAGGCAAAAACTATTTTAATTTTCAGACCATTGTCGATGAATTCGTTCAAGCAGATGCAGTAGAAGTTGTGCAGGATGCGCAGCAGGCGGCAGAGGTATTGCTGGAACTTTTGCAAGATCAAATCAAGGCACAACGTTTAAATACAGCAGCGCAGAGAATTATGCAGTTAAATACGGGATCGCTTGCCAAGCATATTCAGGTGATTGATCAGTATCTTTAATTGATATTGATAAGTAACAGATATTGGATTTACCAAGACGGCAAGGATGCCGTCGTTAGGCTGTGTGGATTGAAGTTTTTTCAATATTTCTAAGCTGGCTTATCTAGCCTACTTTTCAAAGATGAAAAGTAGCAAAAATCTTTTGTATCACTGAAGGGATGTCCTTATCCCTCAGGGATACGCGCGACATCCATGTCGCCACCCTCTAGCGGATAGAGGTCATTCAACAGTTCTTCGGTATAAAATCTTCTATGAATATTGTCCTTCTTGACCATCGACAAACACAATCGGATCTCTGGACGATTTCATCGAAACGTCAACTGGAACATTTACAGCAGCATGTGCAGATTCAAGTTGGAGATACCTTAAAAGTGGGAGTGCTGGAAGGTCAGCGCTATCTCACCGAGATTGTCGAGATTTCTGAAAAAGCAGTGCGACTAAAACCGCTTCAAGAAGATGCTATTCCAAAAAAATTACCCGTAACTTTAATTGTGGCCTTGCCACGGCCGAAAGTGCTGCGCCGTCTGATCATGGACAGTGTCACTTTGGGCGTGGAAAAAATCATTTTACTGCATAGTTATCGCGTCGATAAAAGCTACTGGCAAACCCCATTTTTACAGCAGTTAAATCATTATATCGAGCTGGGACTGGAACAGGCCGGGGATACAATAGCTCCGAAAATCGAGCTGTATAAACGTTTTAAACCTTTTGTTGAAGATATTTTGCCAGGCTTGATTACGGCTGACCGACCCGCTTATGTGGCACATCCTTATGCCGAACAATCCATGCCTTTTGCGATTCCGCATCCTTGTACGATGATCATCGGCCCGGAAGGCGGATTCATTCCGTATGAAGTAGATTTACTGGTTAAAAACGGCTGTCAGGCTGTGAGTCTGGGCAACCGTATTCTCCGCACTGAAACCGTGATTCCCTATGTCCTAGGTCGTCTGTTTAGCACGAGCTGAGGCATCTTCATTGCCTTCGCCGCGATAGACTTTGACTTCCTGTACCGGATAAGGAATTGAAATATGATGTTCGGCAAACGCCTGAATCACGCGTTCCTGCACCGCACTGATTGAGGTTCCTGTGCCTGTCTCAGTGGTATCGACCCACCAGAGCGCTTTTAAGGTAATGGAAAAATCAGCCAGCGCCGTGACATTGACACTAAAGCCCGGCTGACTGAGGATGGTCGGGTCTTTATCTAAAATGGCGGTAATCAGGTCTTTGGCTTTCTGGATATCATCTTCATAGCCAATACCCACTACAAACTCACAGCGACGGCGGGTATAGGCCGTGTTTACCGTCACGGCACTGGTATAGACCGTGGCATTGGGAATCACGATACGGCGGCCATCCGGTGAACGCAAAAAAGTCGCACGGATCTGGATATCTTCGACTGTGCCTTCCATGCCATTGACGATAATATCATCGCCAATCTTGAATGGTTCACCGAGTAAAATCAGCACACCAGAAAGCAGGTTCTGGAAAATATCCTTGAAGGCAAAACCAATGGCGACTGAACCAATCCCGAGGGCACTCATGAGCTGACCCGGGGTAAAGCCAGGCACGGCAATGACCAGTCCAATCAAAACACCAAAGAAAATAATAAAGGTACTGCCGACACGGTTCAGGACCAATACCAGATTCTGGCGGGTATAAGAGCGGTTCTCTAAAGTTTTGCGCACAAAAAACTTAAACAGTTTTGACAATAGCCAGAAGATGACAATGACCACCAGCGCAATACAGAAATAAGGCACACGCTCCCAGAAACCTTCCATGATCTTGTCAATGGTGCTATAGGCATCGTTGTACTTGGCAGTATGTTCAATCACGGTCTGGGTGGTTTTTTCAGTTGCCTGATGCAACAACTCCGTGGTGCCCTCAGTGACCTGGCTTAAGGTATTATTTTGCTCTGCCACAAAAATTCCATCATTTAAATTTTGCCTATTTTGCCTGATGTTGAGCAAAAAATTAAGAAGCGCTATCCGCCAGGAATGGATATTTCCTAAAAATAAGCAGACGGCTGTTAAAAATATTGTGTGGTTTTTTGCATGATCTCAGGCGGGATATGTGGCTGTTCTCCACCGCTCATATAACCCAATAAAGCCAGCGACCCAGATAGGCTCAGTAGTATCAGGACAATCATCAGCCAGGCCAGCATCTTTTCCCAGAGCAGGGTCATCCGCGCAGGACCGTAGTCATTTATGCCGCGATCTCCCGAACCAAAAACGATATAAAGCCATACAAAAATGTTCACCAAGGGCAGCAACAGCAGCAGCGCCCACCAGCCACTGCGGTTCATGTCATGCAAACGGCGAACGGTCACCACTAAAGCGAAATAGGCATAGACCAGAATCATGATCAGCACGCCGATACCGGCCAAGCCTTGTAGTGAAAGCAGCCAGTTAGAATCCATTGAATGGACTGCAATATTCACAATATCAATACTTAAGCCCAGCGCAATACTGCTAAACAGGAAGATGAAATGTAGAAATGCTGACCACGCAATAAAACTCAGACGCCCGAAACGGCCTTTTATCGACAAGGGATGATCCGTTGCCACTAAAGCGGGAGGGGTGAAATAGGGAGATTCTGGCGATTTCATAAATATGATCCTGAACTGAACAAAATGAAATAAGAGCGAGAGCTAAATTCTATTTTTTAAAGGGCATTGCTACAGATCATACACAGTTATGCAGAATATTCTGTACTGTAAGTTGTGCTTTATTTTGTTTGAATTTGAATAAATAATCTACGACGAAAGCATGATTGCCGGATTCGAAATAAGCAGGCCATACTGCCATTATGCATAAAAAACAATCAACAACACAGCATTAACCTCTCGTGATGAGATAGAACAAAATCAAGGAAGTGACATATGCAAGAGATCTATCCAGTACCCGAAGATTTTAAAAAAACAGCACGCACGCTTGAAGACCAGTATTTCGAACGTTATCAACATTCCATCGAGCAGCCAGAAGCATTCTGGACAGAACAGGCACAACGTCTGGACTGGATCAAGCCTTTTACCCAAGTCAAAAATACCAGTTTCGATCCCGACAATTTTAAAATTGAATGGTTTGCTGATGGTCAGCTCAATGTCAGCGCCAACTGTCTGGACCGTCATCTGAAAGAACATCCCTATAAGCCGGCCATTATCTGGGAAGGGGATCATCCTTCACGGCACAAGATTATTTCTTTTGCCGAGTTGCATGACGAAACCTGCCGTTTCGCCAATGTGCTGAAAAAAAATGGCATTGCTAAAGGCGACCGGGTGATGCTGTACATGCCCATGGTCTCTGAAGCCGCGATTGCCATGCTGGCCTGCGCACGCATCGGGGCGGTGCATTGCGTAGTATTTGGTGGGTTTTCACCGGATTCTCTGGCCAGCCGGATTGAAGACTGTCAGGCCAAAATGGTGATTACGGCCGATTCCGGTATGCGTGGCGGGAAACCGATTCCGCTAAAAGCCAATGTTGATGAAGCTCTGAAACTGGCTGGTACAGACTCCATTCAAAATGTAATAGTGGTGCATCGCACCGGCAACCCGATTGAAATGCAAGAGGGGCGCGACCTGTGGTATCACATGGAAATCATGTCGGTGAATGACATTTGCCCACCGGAACCGATGAATGCCGAAGATCCGCTATTTATCCTGTATACCTCAGGTTCGACCGGCAAGCCCAAGGGCGTGATGCATACCACGGGCGGCTATCTGACTTATGTGAATTGCAGTTTCCGCGAAGTGTTTGACATCAAACAGGATGATATCTTTTGGTGTACCGCAGATGTCGGCTGGATTACCGGACATTCCTATGTGCTGTATGGCCCATTGTCGAATGGCACCACGACTCTTATGTTCGAGGGTGTTCCGCAGTATCCGAGCTGGGCGCGTACCGGACACATTGTCGATAAGCATAACGTCACCATTCTCTATACCGCACCGACAGCCATCCGCGCCATGATGCGTGAAGGTGATGCCTTTGTGCGGGAAAGTGACCGCAGCAGCCTGAGAATTCTAGGTTCGGTGGGTGAGCCGATTAATCCTGAAGCCTGGAACTGGTATTACACCGTGGTCGGTGAAAGTCGCTGTCCCGTCATTGATACCTGGTGGCAGACGGAAACCGGCGGTTTTATGATTACGCCATTGCCAGGCGCGACTGATTTGAAACCGGGTTCTGCAACACGGCCTTTCTTTGGGGTACAACCTGCGATTGTCGATGCGGATGGTAAGGAGCTGGAAGGCGAAGCTGAAGGCAATCTGGTGATTAAAGATTCCTGGCCGGGCCAGATGCGAACCATCTGGGGTGATCCGGAACGTTTTATCGAAGCCTATTTCTCGACTTATCCGGGTACTTATTTTACCGGAGATGGCGCGCGTCGCGATAAAGACGGTTATTACTGGATTACTGGCCGGGTCGATGATGTGCTGAATGTGTCCGGACACCGTTTAGGCACAGCTGAAGTTGAAAGTGCGCTGGTGGCGCATGAAGCAGTGGCTGAGGCTGCTGTGGTGGGTATGCCGCATGACATTAAAGGGCAGGGAATTTGTGCCTTTGTCACCTTACAGGCCGACGTGACCAGTTCAGATGAATTGCGTGCTGAACTGGTGAGCTGGGTGCGCAAGATTTTGGGGCCAGTGGCGACACCTGATGCGCTGTACTGGGCACCCGCTTTGCCCAAAACCCGTTCAGGGAAAATCATGCGCCGGATCTTGAGAAAGATTGCAGCCAATGAGCTGGATAGCCTGGGCGATACGTCGACATTGGCTGAACCACAAGTGGTGGATCATCTGATTGCAGAAGTACAAGCCAATCATCGTTAAAAATAGCTAAAGTCCACAAGCAAAATACCGGCTGCACGCAGCCGGTATTTTTAGATCAGGAATAAGCTCTGCATGCTTTCGAATATAGCGCAACGTCTTGATCTGCTAAGCTGCCCACATGCTGAACATGAGTTAAAATAATGAATGTACGATCACCATATTTAGATCAATCTCCTGTCGATATTGCCCAGAAACTGGCAGAACAATTTGCCCAAACTGCCGCAGTGCGAGACAAGCAGGGCGGTAATCCCAAGCATGAACGAGACCTGATCCGTAACAGTGGTCTGCTCGGCTTGTCTATTCCTGTTGCCTATGGTGGACAGGGTGCAGACTGGCGGACAATTTTTAAAACCATTCAGACCCTGGCGCAGGTCGATAGCTCTCTGGCGCATATTTATGGATTTCATCATTTATTGATTGCCACCGTACAGCTATTTTCCCAACCCGAGCAATATGGCAAATGGTTTGCACAGACTGTCCAAAATAATCTGTTCTGGGGCAATACTCTCAATCCGCTGGATCGTCGTACCACGGCAACTCAAGTCTCAGAACATGAATATATTTTCCATGGTGATAAAAGCTTTTGTTCTGGTTCGATCGATTCGGATATGTTGCTGTGTTCAGGTTATAACGAAGCAGGAAAATTGCTGATTGGCGTGATTCCTACCCAGCGACAGGGTGTGAGCTTTCTAGGCGACTGGAACAATATGGGCCAGCGCCAGACTGACAGCGGCACCAGTCATTTTGAACAGGTCAACATTCACCGGGATGAATTGCTGCTCAATCCGGGGCCACTGAGTACGCCGTATTCCAGTTTACGTTCATTGATTGCGCAGCTGATATTTGTGCATATGTTTCTCGGTGTCGCCGAAGGGGCTTTTGAAGTTGCCAAACAGACCGTACAAACCCAAAAAGCCTGGTCAAAATCCTTGGCTGAACATGCAGTGAATGATCCTTTTACCCAAAAGCATTTTGCCGAGTTTTATGTGCAGCTGGAAAGCGTGCGTTTATTGGCAGATCAAGCCATTCAGACCTTGCAGAAAGCTTGGAATATCGGCCCTGATCTGACTGCCGAGCAGCGTGGTGAAGTCTCGATTGCGATTGCCACCGCCAAAATTGCCGCGACCAATAGCTCTTTATATATCACCCAGAATATTTTTCAGGTCATGGGTGCACGAGCAACGACTGCACAACTGAATCTGGACCGGTTCTGGCGTAATGTTCGGACTCAAACCTTGCATGATCCGGTGGATTATAAATATCAGGAAGTGGGAGAATGGGTGCTGACCGGAAAAGTGCCTGATCCAAGTTTTTATTCCTAATCCCAATATTAAAACAGCCTCTATATGAGAAGCTGTTTTATTCTTTTTAAGATGACGGGTCTTTTTTAAAGCTGCTTAAAAGCCTCAATTGCCCGGACACGGGAAGATTTTAAATCCACAAGCGGTTTTGGATAGTTCAGTTCACGGTCAGGGTTTTTGGCATAGGGTTCATGAATGCTTTTGGCATCCAGATGCGCCAGTTCAGGCACCCACTGACGGATATAATCCCCATTCGGGTCGAACTTCTGTGACTGGCTGACCGGATTGAAAATCCGGAAATAAGGCACCGCATCCATACCCGTCGAAGCACACCATTGCCATCCGCCATTATTGGCTGCCAGATCACCATCAATCAGCTGCTGCATGAACCAGCTTTCTCCCAAACGCCAATCGATCAGCAGGTTTTTGCACAGGAACATTGCGGTAATCATGCGCACCCGATTATGCATCCAGCCGGTGGCCAGTAGCTGCCGCATCCCGGCATCTACAATCGGGATCCCGGTTTGGCCCTGTTGCCAGGCTGCCAAATCTTCAGGTGCATGCCGCCACTGGATTTTATCGGTATTTTCTTTAAACGGGCGATGTCTGGAAACGCGGGGAAAATCGAACAGGGTATGCTGATAAAACTCACGCCACAGCAGTTCATCCAGCCAGGTTTGTTGACCGAGATCATCGATCTGGAAATAGCCATGATGTTGTTTAAACAGCGCCTGAATGCACTGGCGGATCGAGAGAATACCGATATTTAAATAAGGCGAGAGTTGACTGGTGCCATTAAGCGCTGGAATATCACGATCTGTTTGATAGCTGCTTAAGCGGTCTTCGATAAAATCATCCAGCATCTGTAGGGCATGAGTTTCATCTACGGGCCAAAGTTTTTCAGAATTTTCTATTGAATAGCGACCCGCAAACTTTTCCAGATCAAAATGTGTCAGCTCTACAGGCAATTCGAGCAAGTCCTGAGACGCAATCACAGGATAAGCAGAAGGCACATCGAGAATCAGCCGCTCATAGCATTTTTTCTTAAAGGCACTATAGACTTGATAGGGTTGATTGGACTGATTGCGGATACTCGCCAATGGAAAGAGGGTACGATCATGATACAGCTCGACCCGAATCTGCTGCTGTTCCAGTCGTTGCTGAACCTTGAAATCACGCTGTAGTTCATTGACCCCAACTTCAATATGCGCATGCACGCTATCAATCTGCAAGTTTTGGCAGAGTGCTAACATCTCATCAGCAAGATTACGCCACAAGCTGACTTCTCGCACAATTAAAGGAATATTCAGTTGTTCTAGTTGCTGTTTGAGAACCTGTAGTCGTCGCAGATAAAAATTGATTTTAATCGGCGCATCTTGATGTAACTGCCATTGCTCAGGAGAAAGCACCACCAAAGCCACACAGGGGCCTTGTTGAGTGGCATGCCACAAAGCGGCATGGTCTTGAATTCGAAGGTCTTGGCGAAACCAGATCAGATGCATGGTACTTTCTTAAATCAGGGAGTTAGCCTGCATTTTAGGCAATCTGCTACCGATGGAATAGTATTAAAATATTAATATGATAGGAGACTGATTTTTGCACGTACCAGTCTCTTTGTACCATTAAGCTTTGGCTTGATAAATATTTTCCAAAGTATCCACCAAAGTACGGGTCATCTGGTCAATTTCATAATTCACTGTATCGCCCACCTGGATGTGCTTCCAGGTGGTCAGGCGCAAGGTTTCCGGAATCAGGTCAATCGAAATTTCACTGTGGGCACGATCGACACGGTTCACGGTCAGGCTGCAGCCATTTAGCCCGATAAAGCCTTTTAGGAAGAAGTACTTGATATTGCCCTCTGGAATCTGTAAATCGATATGCAGGGTTTCACCGCGAGCTTCAATCTGGATGACCTTAGCCCTGCCTTCAATATGGCCATACAGATTATGTCCACCGTTTTCTGCACCGACTTTGGCAGAGCGTTCAATATTCACTTCATCACCAATTTTTAAGGCTTTCAAGGTGGTAAGCGCCAAGGTGACATTGGAAATATCAAAATGAATCTGTTTCTGCGCCCGGTCAATCGTGGTCACCGTAAGACAGACACCATTTACTGCCACACTGGCGCCAATAAACACATCTGCAAAAAAGCTGTGCTGATCACTGACCAACAGAGTAATAAAACCATCGCCTTTGCGAATCTCGATGACCTGTTCCAGGCCTTGGACAATACCGGTATACATAGTTAAACGTCTATTCTTGCAATTGCATCCCATTGTAGGCAGGAAAGCTAAATCCGGCTAGCGCTTTACTGGACTGCTGGGTTTCTGTCCGGATAAAAAATCCCTCAAGCCGAGCCTTGAGGGGAAAATTTGCAATGTGCCGTCATTATTATAATATTTGGGCATAAGCACCACTTAGATTTAAGCGGATTTAGCCTGCACAACCTGCTGTTGTTGTGCTTCTAGCTCACGCACCAATGGCAACACCTTTTCTCCAAAATATTCAACTTCTTCAACACAGTGCAAGAAACCGGAAAGCACCAGATCGACTCCAATATTTTTTAACAGCACAATACGTTCAGCAATTTGCTGCGGTGTGCCAATTAAATTGGTCTTGAAACCGTCGTTATACTGGACTAAATCTTCAAAACTTGATTTTGCCCAGTTGCCTTCGCCTTCAGTTGTCGAGGCACCGGCTTCACGTGTCGCTTCAGCAAAATTTTTCACTGCTTTGATATTGGCCTTATCAATAATTTCCTGTAAAACCGCTTTGGCTTGTTCTTCAGTATCACGTGCGATGATAAAGGCATTGACCCCAATTTTCACAGTGTGATTATTGGCTTGGGCTTTTTCGCGAATATCATCAATCTGTTTTTTCAGCTCTTCAGGCGTGTTGCCATTGGTGAAATACCAGTCTGAAACACGTGAAGCCATATCACGCGCCGCACGTGAACTGCCACCCTGAAAAATCTCGACCGGTTTATCCGGGAGCGGTTGTGGGCGTAAGGTATAGTCTTTAAATTGATAGAACTTGCCATCAAAATTAAAGTGATCCGTATTCCAGATTCCGCGCAAACTGCGAATAAACTCTTCTGAACGGGCATAACGCTGGTCATGCTCTGGCCATGCTTCGCCAATCGCATCAAATTCGCCACGGAACCAGCCACTGACCACGTTAATCGCAATCCGGCCATTGCTGAGCTGGTTAATGCTGGCCAATTGTTTTGCCGCAAGCGCAGGTTTCCACGGCCCGGGTAAAATTGCTGCAATTAACTTGATCTTGCTGGTTTGTGCGAGCAAGGCATGACTGAAGCTGACAGATTCATGCTGGTTTTCTGCACTATAGCTTGACGCAAAACGAATCTGGGTCAGGCCATATTCAAAACCGCTTTTTTCTGCTGCTTGTGCCAGACGCACGTTATATTCATAGCTCCAGTCGGTACGCTGTTCGATGGTACTGACGACAAAACCGCCACTGACATTCGGAACCCAATATGCAAATTTGATGTCTTGCTGTATTTGCTGTTGTGACATATTTCAACCCTCGAAGTGAAAATCGCTGATCAAGCAACTTGCGTTTGCGCTGATTTTTTACTGTGCAAGCGGGATTCTGCTGCATCCAGACTTGGTACAGCCGCAGAGGGCAACACTTCTTCTTGTTCGATTTGTTTATTGATGCTCAAGTTCTGGTTGGCCTGTTGGGTTTTTGCTTTAATGACTTCGGCACGTTGTCCTTTGGCCGGTGCCCATTCCAGAATAGGCAGGGCACGTGCTACTGCCAGGGTAATACGATCGCGGAGCAATTCACTGTGAATGGTATATTCAGGAGTGAAATCACGATCAGTCGCATACACGCCAATCGGTAAAGTCTGAGCCTGGAAAAAGCTGAATAATGGACGTAATTGATGTTCGAGCACCAGCGCATGTCGGTCACTACCACCTGAAGCCGCTAAAAGTACCGGTACATCGACCAGTGCAGTCTGCTCGACAAAATCAAAGAAATGTTTAAACAAGCCGGTAAATGAAGCGCGATATACGGGTGTACCAACAATCAGCGCATCTGCAGCTTCGACTGCGGCCAGATCATCCTGAACGCGCTGCGGTAATTGATTACGATAAATCGCACCACCCAGGAGCGAACCAATTTCACTAAATTTAATAAAATGTACATGAATTGGTGTCGCTTCACCCAGTTCATCAATAATGGCCTGAACCAAGGCTTCTGTTTTAGACGGATGATTTAAACCACCCGATACGGCAACAATATTTAAGGGTTTTTGCGCATTAAAATTAGACATGTTTAGAACCTGAAAAATAGGAGTAATCTCGGAATGTCCTTATTAATCCCGATTCAGTGCCGGGCTGTAAAATAACGAAAAGCTGAAAAGTTATCTGATTTTTCGATATATGAAAAAAGCCTGGTTTATAAGCATTAATTTTAATATAAGTTTTTGATATGTAGATTTATATTGAATATAGCTAAGCTTTTTAATTTAGGAATACGTTATATATAAAAAAGTGATGAGAATTAAATAATTATTGAAATACCGCGAAAAATGGTGATTTTGAAGAAAAACTGCATATTATTTTAAAAATTGTAGAGTCTTGCATATCCTTAACCGGGTTGTGTGGTTAGAATAGGGGCTACCGTGCCAAGATCTCTCTCACGTTGCCTATGAATATTTTAATCGTTGATGATCATCCACTATTTCGTCATGCCTTGATTCAGGCTGTACGTTATAGCCTGCCACAAGCCCAGATTCATGAAACTGCGGCAGTCAATGAATTTTATGAACGTCTAGAAAATGGCCCCGAGCCTGATCTTGTGCTGCTGGATTTAAATTTGCCAGGCGCATCAGGTTTTTCTGCCTTGGTACACGTCCGCGCGCAATATCCGTCGCTGCCGATCATTGTCGTGTCTGCGCATGAAGAAGTCAGTATTATCCAGCGTGCCATTGCGCATGGTGCCATGGGCTATATTCCAAAATCTGCCCATCCAAGCCATATTGGTGAAGCGATTCGCGAAGTGCTGGAAGGTGAGATCTGGTTACCGCCAAATCTGCCAGCCAACATGAACTTTGACCCGCGTGCTGCCGATGAAACGGCTTTGGCGGAACGGATCCAGTCTTTGACCCCACAACAGTTCCGAGTATTGATGATGGTGGCCGAAGGCTTGCTGAATAAGCAGATTGCTTATGAACTGGACGTGTCAGAAGCGACCATTAAAGCGCATGTGACTGCAATTTTCCGTAAGCTTGGCGTACAAAACCGGACACAAGCGGTATTGGCCATTAATGCACTGAATATTGAAGACCGGAAAATGTAAGTTCTGTATATCCGCATGGAAAAAGGCCTCCTTGGAGGTCTTTTTTTATCTGAATAATTCAGTGAAAAAGCATGCATATATTAAGCAATATAATCCTGCTTGCGGGTGAAATCATCGCAGAATAATGGATTTAAGGCACATTGCAATTCATCGATCTGATCTTCGGTGACATAACCCTTGGATTTCAGATATTCGGCCACGCGATCATCTCGCAGGCTCAGGAAAGTCGCATCATAAACACCCAGATCGACAAAGAGTGCAGCCGTTTCCAGACTGTTAAAACGGTCCAGATAGACTTCATTGTCATACATCAGGAAGATATGATCATCGCGCGTGTTCGGATCGACATGTAAACGCTGCGCTAGCTCATGCGGGCAGGTTTTAATAAATAGTAAATCAGACAGCTCGTCAAACTGGCTGGTATCCAGACAGTTATCTTCGTTTTTGACTTTACCCAGCCAGGCCTTAAACACCAGGACGGCACCACCACGCAGCAACATGCTCCAGATCTGATGACGAGTTTGCACCGGAAGATCCGCCGTTTCAGCTTCTAAAGACTGAAGCAGTTTGTCTTCCTGCTCGGCAATCCGTTCAAACAGACCCAGTCCTTGCGGCTTGTAAGCATAAGGTTCAAAGACATCAAAATGTAATTCATCAAAAACTTGCAGTGCCAGCGGGACTGCACTCTGATACAGCGTTTCCAGCGCCTGATACTGGGCATCATTCAGCTTGCTGTATTTAAAGATCTGTGCCCAGTCAATGCTTGGCAATAAGGCATTGGCGCCATATTGACGGTGGAACTGCTGGGCCTGATTCAGGCCATGGTTTTGATCTATGTTCATGTGAAGAACTCCGATATGCAGAAAGATCAGCTACCCAAACAATCAAGGCATGTATGAGATGGAAACTGATCGTTTCTTATTCCTCTATTTTTAGAGCCAAGCATAGCTGATAAAAAATACGACTAAAGTTATAGTGCTGGAAAATTACCCTTTAATTATGAGTTAAAACAAATAGATAATTAATTGTAAATAAGTGTACTGCTGTACAGGTACAGATTGGTCATTTTTTGCCATGGTGAATTAGAAAATGAACATTTTGGTCAATTTATTCGGCTGTATTTTCGGCATATTTGCTGCTTTTAGCACATTAGAATAAATTTTATGCAAGCTAGGTGATTTTCTGTGGCAGTTGAGTATAAAAAATGCCCATTTTAAGCTTTAAAATGGGCATTCATGAATGCAATACAATCTTAGGAATCAGAAATTTTCAGTCCGGATAACCATGATCGTAAGGATGCAGGTTTCAGTGGTTTTTTCAGCAATACAATATTCAGCTCTTTCAGGCGCTGTGGCAATTCCGGATCGGAATCGGCAGTAATCAGCGCCACCGGAACATCATTGCGGCGCTGTTCCAGAATAAAGTCTAAACCGATCTTGTTCTGATTGAGATGCTGATCGACCAGCCAGACCTGAATATTTTCCTGCTGAATCAGCCTCAATGCCTGCTCTGGTTCGGTGGCTTTAAAGACTTGATAACCCCATTTGCTCAACAAGGTCGCCATCCCTTCCAGAATGGTTTCATCATTATCCAGACACAGGATTTTAAACGCCTTGGTTTTTAGTGGTACGGCCTGAACAGGTGCAGCGACGACTTTGGGTGCTGCAATGACAGGCACTTCAATCATAAAACAGGAGCCTTTGCCCAGCGCCGAATACACATGCACCGGATAGTCCAGCATGCTGGTCATGCGTTGCACGATGGCCAGACCCAGTCCAAGGCCCTGTTCACCCCATGGAGAGGTATGGCCGCAACGTTCAAACTCCTGAAACAGCTTGATACGTTGTTCTTCGGCAATCCCCGGTCCGGTATCCCAGACGCCAATGCGGATATGATTCGGTTTGGTACTGGAGCGTAAGACCCCGACCATCACTTTACCTTTGGCGGTATAACGCAGCGCATTACTGACAAAGTTCTGGATAATCCGGCGAATCCACTGTGGATCGGTATCAATCCAGAACTGCGCATCATGCACACTGAATTGAATGCCACGTTGTGCCGCAATGGATTTAAACTGCAGTTCCAGATCACTGAGCAGGTCATGTAGCGGATAGGCCTGACGTTTCGGCTGAATGGTACCGCCTTCCAGTCGGGCAATATCCAGTAGCGCAGACAGCATGCTTTCTGCACCATGCAGGGCACGATCCAGTTGCTGCAAGGTCTTGCGGTCTTCGTCATTTTGCACGCTTTGTTCCAAGGCAGTACTGAACAGACGCGCCGCATGCATCGGCTGCAACAGATCATGACTGGCGGCGGCAATAAAGCGGCTTTTCGACATATTGGCTTTGTCGGCTTGTTCACGCGCCAGTTGCTGTTCGGACAAGGCATCGGCCAGCTGTTGAGTACGATCCTGAACCCGGGCTTCCAAGACGGCTTCATTTTCACGGAAGGCAGTAATATCGGCGAAAGTGGTAACGAAACCACCCCCTTCGATCGGATTACCACGCATCTGAATGACCCGGCCATCTTTACGAATCCGTTCAAATTCATGGGCACTGCCGACCTGCATCCAGTGAATCCGCTTGCGGACATGTTCTTCGACCGAACCTGGTCCACATTCACCACGCTCGGCGTTATAACGGATCAGATCCGCGATTGGACAGCCGACATAGACAATATCGGTCGGATAATCGAACAGTTTTAAATACTGATTATTCCAGGCCACCAGACACATGTTTTCATCGACTACGCTGACCCCTTGGGTCATGTGATCAATCATGGTCATGATCAGATTCTGGTTAAAACGTTGCCATTGCGAGGCCTGATCGAGAATGTTGGCGACCTGACCCAAGGCCAGACCATTATTGACCATGGCCGTGGTCAGCAGGGTACGTGCCGAAGCTGCCCCGATGGTGCCGGCCAGATATTGTTCGGTAAAACGCCACCACATGCCATTGGCGCTGCTATTTTCATTCAGTTCGACACTGTTTTGGGTACAAAATTGCTGAAAAGCGCGGGTAGTGGGCCCTTCACCGGTAATGCGCTTGGCCAGGGTAATCAGATCGCCGACTTTTAAACGCGCCACATCCTGATGCGAATAACTGACTTCAGTTGAGGGACTCTGCGATGGCAGTGGCTTGGTTTCATAATAGAAGAAACTTTCAGCCTGAATCTGTTCGGCAATACTCGGACGGAAAATCCGCGAGACCCAAATATATAGGATTGTATTCAGGCCCAGTGCCCAGACCACCCCATGCGTCAGCGGATCAAACGATTCGAAACCGATCAGCGCTTCAGGACGTAACCAGTTCCAGCCAAAAGGGCCGTTAGTGAGCAGATTTTGGCTAAAGCGGTGATAGGCTTCTGGCAGGCTGCGCAGAATGGTGGGAAATAGCAGGGTATAGGACCACAAGGCAAAACCGGTCAACAGACCCGCATATACGCCCTGCTTACTACCACCGCGCCAGTACAGGCCACCGATCAGGGCAGGGGCGAATTGTGCTACCGCACTAAAGGCCAACAGGCCAAAAACAGAAAGCTGATCAATATCATTAAAGAAGTTGAAGAACAGGAAGCCCATCAACATCACGCCCAGAATACAGATCCGGCGGGTAAATTTCAGTACCAGTGGCAAGCGTTTATCATGTCGCGAAATCAGTTTTAAACGCCACAGCGCTGGCATAATCAGATCATTACTGAGCATGATGGAAAGTGCCACAGAAGACACCAGCAGCATCCCGGTAGATGCGGAAAAGCCGCCCAAGAATGCCAATAAAGTGAGCCAGTCCTGATTATAGCTGAGGGGTAAGGACAGGACCGCCACATCTGGAATTGCCAGATATTGCGGCGCCGCATGCAATGCCCAGCTGGCAATCGGAATAATCGCCAGCGTGGTCAGAATCAGATAAACCGCAAACCAGCGCCGTGCACCGCGGATATGTTTTTCATCACGCAGCTCCACCACTGCCACATGGAACTGGCGTGGCAGACAGATAACTGCCAGAGCTGCCAGCAAGGTCTGAACCCAGAAACTTTGCGGAACCCCAAACAGCTGGACATCACGGAAGGTGGTACTGATATCTGTGCTGATCTGTGCCATATTTCCTGGTGCTTCAAACATAAAGAAACAGGCGACTGCCAGCAGGGCAAAGAGCTTGACAAAGGATTCAAAGGCCACGGCCAGCATCAGACCGCCATGCTGTTCAGTATTGGCAATCTGCCGGGTGCCAAAGATCATCGCCAGAATGGCCAGTACACCGGTCAAAAACAGCACCCCATTGGTGGTGTTGGCAATTCCGGCAGATGGTTCCAGAATGACTGCGGCACTCAGGGCAATGGCGCGTAGCTGTAAGGCCAGATAAGGCACAATCGCGACCACTGCCAGAATGGTGACCAGCGATGCTAGCGGGCCACTTTTACCATAGCGCGCCGCGACAAAGTCCGCGATTGAGGAAATCGCATGATGCTGTCGTACCCGTCCTAATCGGCGCCAGATATCATAACCGACGGCAACGAATAACAGCGGGCCAAGATAGATCGGCAGGAAAATAATGCCTTCCCGTACTGCAGCGCCGGTAGCGCCATAAAAGGTCCAGGATGAACAGTACACCCCTAAAGTTAAACTAAACAATAGCATGCGCCCACGGGTACTCAGCCGGCTGGCATGTTTTTCCCCGTAAAAAGCGCAGATAAAGAGCAATGCGATATAGAGGGCAAGTACCCCTATGATGAGCCAACTGTTCATATAGCCTGATGTGTGCTGAGCATGCCGCTATGATAGCGCATCATGAACGCTGCAGTTTAAATTGGTCATTTTTTAACGACCAAAGTCTAAATTACAAGCACCTACGATTATTGTTAACTTGCAACAGTGATAATTCGAATTAAAAAATAGGCAGCCCAAGGTTGGGCTTCAGGAGAGTAATTATGGATGAGGTACAAGTAGATCGCATTCTACAAAATCCAAAATTCAAAGAAATGGTTGCCAAGAAAAGTCGTCTTAGCTGGACGCTTACGGCAATCATGTTATTCGTTTATGTCGGCTTCATGCTTTTGGTCGGCTATAACAAAGAGTTTCTATTGTCTTCACTTTCAGGTGGTGTGACCACGTGGGGTATTCCACTCGGTCTGGGCATCATTGTTTTGTCGTTTCTCTTGTGTGGTGTGTATTCCTACATTGCCAATAACAAACTGGATCAATTGACCGAAGAAGCAATCCGTGAAGTTGAAGCAATCGCTCATGAAAAAGGACCACGTTAAGATGAAATGGAATTCTCTTATTGCCCTGGCGACCACCCTTATGGCTTCAGGTATGGCTTTCGCTGGTCCTGACTTGGGTGCAGCAGAACAGCAACCAACCAACTGGCCTGCAATTATCATGTTTGTGATTTTCGTAGGTGCAACACTGTTCATTACCAAATGGGCAGCGAAACAAACCACCAGCACCAAAGACTTCTATACGGCCGGTGGCGGTATTTCCGGTTTTCAGAATGGCCTGGCGATTGCCGGTGACTATATGTCAGCAGCTTCTTTCCTGGGTATTTCCGCGATGGTATTCCTGTCTGGGTTTGATGGCTTGCTTTACTCACTGGGCTTTATGGTCGGCTGGCCGATCGTATTGTTCCTGGTCGCAGAGCGTTTGCGTAACCTGGGTAAATATAACCTGTCAGACGTGGTTTCTTTCCGTTTGCAGGAGAAACCGGTACGTACTCTGGCGGCTTTGAGCTCGTTAGTCGTTGTGGCGTTCTACCTGATTGCACAGATGGTCGGTGCAGGTCAGCTGATCAAACTCCTATTCGGTCTAAACTATAATATTGCAGTTGTGATCGTTGGCTTGTTGATGATGGCTTACGTAATGTTCGGCGGTATGTTGGCGACCACTTGGGTACAGATCATCAAGGCAGTCATGTTATTGTCCGGTGCGACCTTCATGGCATTTATGGTCATGAAAGGTGTGGGCTTTAGCTTTACCAACATGTTTGAACAGGCAATTGGTGTTTATTCAAAAGTGCATGACCTGAGTCTTGCCGATGCAACCAAAATCATGGGTCCAGGTAGTTTAGCGTCTAATCCAATTGATGCGATTTCTTTAGGTCTGGCATTGATGTTTGGTACTGCGGGTCTTCCACATATTTTAATGCGTTTCTTTACGGTAAAAGATGCCAAAGAAGCACGTAAATCAGTGGTGGTTGCTACAGGTTTTATTGGTTATTTCTACCTCTTAACCTTCATCATTGGTTTTGGTGCGATTCTATATGTATCGAACAACCCGCAATTCCTTGATGTTGCGAAAATGGCATTGACTGGCAAGCTGGAGCTGGTTGGTGGTAATAACATGGCTGCGGTGCACTTGTCTGATGCAGTGGGCGGTGATCTGTTCATGGGCTTCATTTCTGCAGTCGCATTTGCAACGATTCTTGCGGTGGTTGCAGGTTTGACCCTGTCAGGTGCCTCAGCAATTTCGCATGACTTGTATGCCAACGTCTTGAAAAAAGGCCAAACTACACCTGAATCTGAACTGCGCATGTCTAAAATTGCAACTTTAGGTCTTGCGATCTTCGCGATGATTCTCGGTATTCTGTTCGAGAAACAAAACGTAGCGTTCATGGTCGGTCTGGCATTCTCGGTTGCGGCATGTGCCAACTTCCCGGTGCTGGTGCTGTCTATGTTCTGGAAAGGCTTGACGACACGTGGTGCCGTGATTGGTGGTGTTGCAGGTCTGGTAACCGCAGTAACCTTGATTGTGCTGTCTAAAGCAGTATGGGTCGATACTTTGGGTATTTCTGATACGCCAGTGAACCCGTTCAATGGCCCTGCAATTTTTGCGATGCCATTGTCATTCCTTTGCTGCTGGTTGTTCTCTGTGACAGATAATTCAGCACAGGCTCAAGCAGAACGCAAAGCCTTTGATGCTCAGTTTGTACGTTCACAAACCGGTATCGGTATCTCAGGCGCATCGGATCACTAAGATCTCCGCTACGCTAAAAAAAGCCCCGTCAGGGGCTTTTTTTATGCCCTTATGCTCCAAATTTTTTAGAGCAAGCGCCATACTGAATTTGGGTGCGCTAGATTTTGCTTTGATTTTTTCAATCTTTGCATACAAATCGTACAGCTATATACTGCTTTAATCATGCTATGTTAAGCCTGATAAAATAATAATACATGCGCGCATGACTAGACAAACAAGAAGGGTAGTATGAAGCAATCTTTGCAGCAGTTCTGGCACAGCTTTACCCATCTGCCCTCAGCATGGCTGCTTTGTTTACAATTGCTGATTTTGATCTTGTCCATGTTGAGTTATGAAAACCTGCCCTATCGGGCAATCACCTGGATGCTCGGTGTCCTGGTGTTACTGGTCATTGCCAAGGTCATTCGCCAGACGCCGATGTTTACCATTTTAGGACTCAGCTTTGTGGCCGGCGCAATTCTATTTTCTTCACTGATTGTTTTGGGCCTGCGCTATACCTGGGTCTATGTGACGGCGAATCTGTTTGAAGCCAGTGCATATTTTAGTGCTGCTTATGGCCTGTTGCGTTATATGTTTCATGACCGCTATCTTACCAAAGATGAACTCTTTGCAGCTGGAGCGGTATTTACCTTACTGGCCTGGGGCTTTGCTTTTCTTTATAGTGTCTGCCAGTTATGGGTGCCTTACAGCTTTTCAGATCCTGACTTGCAAGCCCATCAGCCTTGGTTGGATTTGATCTTTCTCAGCTTTAGTGTCCAGTCCGCCACGGGCTTGTCGGATGTGATGCCGGTCAGTCCGCTGGCACGGATGCTGGCAATTATCCAGATGTTTGTCGGGGTGATGTATCTGGCGCTGATTGTATCCCGCTTAATTGCCTTGCAATATATCGCACGTCTACCTCATAAAAAGAACGTGAAAAATAGAGAAAACCCGCCTGAGTAATGAAGTTCATCCTTTTATTGTATTGGTTACAGTAACTTAACGGCTTTATTTTGTGTAACATCCTAAAATAGCAGGAGATCTAGCTTCCATAGACTGAATCTGTCTGATCATTTTGACCTTACCAATAATTATTTGACGCTGTTTGTCGATCCAATTTTTAAAAAATGGAGGAGGTATGCCTTCCACAAAACCATCCTGGTTTGCCAATATCAATCCAAATGTTTTTATTAGTACTGTCGCCATTATTGCGATATTTTTAGCGTTGGTCGTATTTGCACCCGATGCTTTTTCAGTTTTCACCCAGCAACTGAACCAGTGGATTACCACCTCCTTTAGCTGGTTCTATGTATTGTCGGTGGCGATATTTCTCATCCTTCTAGTTTATATTGCCCTATCGGATATGGGCAAAATCAAACTGGGACCCGACCATAGCCAGCCGAAATATAGCAGTGCCTCCTGGTTTGCGATGTTATTCACCGCAGGAATGGGGATTGGACTGATGTTCTTTGGCGTGGCCGAACCGGTGATGCATTATGTCACGCCACCTGCCGGTGAACCGGAAACTGTACTGGCTGCACAACAATCTATGCGGGTCACCTTTTTCCACTGGGGCTTACATGCCTGGGCTATTTATACGCTTGTTGGCCTATCCTTGGCTTATTTTGCTTACCGGCATCAATTGCCTTTAAAAATCCGTTCGGCCTTGTATCCACTGATTGGTCAAAAGATCTATGGTCCGATTGGAGATGGCGTCGATACCTTTGCCACCATTGGTACGGTATTTGGTGTGGCCACCACGCTTGGTTTCGGGGTGACCCAAATCAATTCAGGTTTGAACTATTTGTTTGGCATTGAACAGGCACCCAGTACTCAGGTCATTTTGATTATTGTGGTCAGTGCCATGGCGGCGACTTCCGTATTTTTTGGATTAGACAAAGGAATTAAACGTTTATCTGAACTAAATTTGGTACTTGCACTGCTGTTGCTGATTTTTGTTTTTGTGGCAGGTCCAAGTATCTATCTGTTACAGACGACTATTCAGAATGCCGGCCAGTATGTTTCAAATCTGTTCAGTATGACCTTTAATCTGTATGCCTATCAGCCAAGTGGCTGGATTGGGGGCTGGACCATCATGTACTGGGCCTGGTGGATTTCCTGGTCGCCATTTGTCGGGATGTTTATTGCCCGGGTCTCGGAAGGGCGCAGTATTCGTGAATTTATCGTGGGTGTATTGCTGATCCCGACGGGCTTTACCCTGATCTGGATGGGCTTTATGGGCAATGCTGCGCTGTATAGCATTATGCATGAAGCCAATACCAGCTTGCTAGAAGCAGTTCAACGTGATTCCTCTGTGGCTCTATTCGAATTTTTAGCTAATCTGCCTTTCAGCTCAGTGACCAGTATCATTGCGACTTTACTGGTGATGCTGTTCTTTGTGACTTCTGCCGATTCAGGAGCATTGGTGACTGATTATCTGACAGCAAAAAGTGAAAATTCACCGACCTGGCAGCGTCTGTTCTGGACCGTACTCATGGCTTTACTGGCTATCATCCTTTTACTGGCAGGAGGCTTAGAGGCTTTGCAATCGGCCACGATCATGAGTGCTTTGCCATTTACATTCATTATGCTGCTGATGTGCTGGGGATTAATCAAAGCCTTACATCTGGATGTCACCAAAATGCATGCGCTGCAAGCTGCACGGATCACCCCGCGTGCAATCCAGAATCCACGCAGCTGGCAACAGCGATTAGGCCTGATTATGCATTATCCGCACACTCAGGAAGAGGTGCAGCAGTATATTCACAATACAGTGAATAAGGCATTTCTCAGCTTTCAAAGTGAATTGAAACGGCGCCGATTACACGTGGCGATTAGCCCGCTAGAAGACGGTATACAGCTCCGTGTTGATCATCAGGATGAAATTAATTTTATCTATCAGGTCAATGCCACCCAGACTTTAAGTCCAAGCTTTATGTCTGAACTGGAGAATGCGGGCATAGATTCCTATCAGGCAGAAGTCTTTTTAAGAGAAGGCGGGCAGGGCTATGATGTGATGGAATGGACGCAAGAAGATCTATTACAGGACATCATTGACCAATATGAACGTCATTTGCACTTCTTAAGTCTGGTACGTACACCGGAATAAGCGTATCTAAATCTGAAAATCAAGCAATAATAAAAAAGGACGCATCAAGCGTCCTTTTTTCTATTCAGCATCTAATTAAAAATTAGAAACGGAATTTAGCATTTACGCCAACAGTTTGTGTGTCACGTACTTGTGCATTTTGCGCAAGATTTGCTTCGTAGTTAGCATTTACATAAGTTGCGCCAACTGCAACAGCAGGAGTGATGAAGTAGTTTACGTTCGCACCCCAAGCTTTGTCTGGAGAACCAGCATAGCTAGATTCCATATAAGATGCGCCAACGCTTAACTGTGGGTTAAGGAAAAGCGTAGTACCTAGGTTGTAGGCAGTGTCTTCACCATAAACTAAACCAGATTCAAAACCAATTGACATGTTTGTACCGTCAATCGCGCCTACGTATTTAGTACGTGCAGTGATTGCATCTTGGTCTTCATTAATTGTTGCAGATTCAAGAGCAGCTTTAGCAACGCCATTAGAAACGATGTTGAAAGCGTCATAAGAAGTCTGGTCAGCAACGCTGGTATAACCCACAGCAACCAAGAAGTTAGGAGCAACTAAAGCACCAAGTTCTAAAGCATAACGATCGCCTTGATCGTCAGTTGTGTTAGCAGTTTTGCTATCAGCAATTGTATGGCTATAAGAAGCGCTTGCATAAACAGGCACAACTTTAGTTGGGATATAAGTTTCACCTTTCACGCCGTAAGTATGATTTACAGTACGTGAACGTCCAGCTTCTTCTTGACCATTTTCGCCATAGCTATACGCTAGAGCAACATTAGACGCTTGGTTTAGGAAAGCAGCTTCAGCTAAAGGACCTTTAGACGCATCTACATCTTTGAAGTAATAAGTACCTTGAACAGCACCAGTGAAGTCTTTGTCATTTGCAGTGTTATCGATGTACTCTGACTGACCTTGAACTTCGAATTGATATGCTTGAGCACCGGTCATCGCTAATAATACAGCAGTGGCTAAACCTAGTTTTTTCATGATATTTACCATTTTGTTACAAAAGATGTACAACATAGAACGTATTGTATTGTAACAATTTATTAAGTCAATCCACTTCGAATTTAGTATTTTTTCGTCTTAAAATAATGTATTAGTTTTGTGTAATATTCATCTATTTAGCTTGAAATTGAATTTTATGTAAAATTTGTTTTATAACAAAAAGCTAGAGCTTAAAAATAGAACACTACGTCAAAGATTAAGAAGAAAATGTGTGGATAATTTAATTCATTAATTCGATTGAATTGATTTCTTTTATTGCCAAATTCAATTTATGTTTTAAAGATAAATTCATAAATATGTCAAAAAATATAAGATGAATTATATAATTCATCACGCTTTATTATAAATTGTACAAATTTAATGCAGAATTTCTCTAGAATTGTAATAGGTGTCTCTTTTTTGAACCAAAATGTGATACTTTTTAATTCCGACTAGGCCAATCGGCTTTACATTGTTAATAGATTTTTACATAATATCAGTATCAGGTTAAAGTTGATGTTTCATCATGATTTAACGTGATTCTCCACAATTTTTTTATTGGCCCAGCTTTCCCCAAGGTTGGGCTTTTTTTTATCCGCACTTTTTATTTACTTTCTACTCATCTTCTAAGATAGAAACTGTTCTGTAGCAATGAACTTCAGCAATAAAAATAGTAAAAATAAAGCACTAAAATGGTGCATATTAATTCATTAATAGATGACCTAAAAATATAAGCACTAAAAAAAACCCCAGTTTTCATAGAAAACTGGGGTTTTTTCGCCAAAATTTGCGGGTAAACTAAAATATCTGCTGAGGAATAATTTAACTCGCCCTAATGCGGTGCATTATGCACCCAATTGTTGCATGTGTAAATAGTGCGGAAAGCAAGTTTTGATATTTTTTTTAATGCTTAAAAGTCCTGTATTTGTGTTGTATTTTTTGTAGGATAAAACCCATAAAACTTTAGCCTGAATTTAAAAAGTAGCGCTTTTAAAAATTAAAATCAAAAAAATATAGAAAAAACATTAACTAAGTTGAATACCTACTTTAAGAGTATTTCATTTTATTTGTATAATAATCAATCTATTTAGCTTTGCTTGTCATATTGGGGCGTAATACAACAGCATGAATACCTTACGCTCTGAGTGGATCAGTAAACGTTTGTACTGGTCGATGTCGATTATTATTTTATGTTTACTTTGCATCTGTATTCCCTTAATTGTGAGTAGCAGTCAAAGTTATTTAAAATCCAGACAAACTTATCAACAATTGAATGCCTTACAGCAGGTCGCTGATCTGGCGAATAAAATTTCGCGTGAGCGTGCGCCTGCCAATAAAGCCATGTCCAGTTCGGTGCAGGAATTTGCCCAGCATCAGCAAGAGTTAATCAGCTATCGTCAACAGGTGGATCGGCAATTGTCCCAGACCGCGGATGTCTTGACGGAGGTCGGGTTTAACAACCTGAGTCAGCAACTTTCACAGCTTGAGAATAGTTTGAAAAAAGGGCGTGCACAGGTTGATGCTTATACCCA
The DNA here is from genome assembly GCF_013419095.1 of Acinetobacter sp. YH12105. Lineage (NCBI taxonomy): Bacteria > Pseudomonadati > Pseudomonadota > Gammaproteobacteria > Moraxellales > Moraxellaceae > Acinetobacter > Acinetobacter sp. YH12105. The sequence goes on along the minus strand of NZ_VPAU01000010.1, from coordinate 68,196 downwards.
GATGCCGCGTCAGCTGCGCAGTGCTCAGGAACTTGATCAGGCGATTCTGGCGATGTTTGCTGCCTGGGAAAGTTGCCGTGAACTTTTGCGTGACGTGGCGGTGGCTTCAGATAGCTCATCGACCCCTCTGAATAACTATATTAGCCAGATTCTATTTTTATCAGATTTACGTGATCAGGCCGGTCGTGTGGCCTCGTCTATCATGGCACATGTGACTTTTGAAGCTCCGCTTCCCACTGAAAATATTACCCGCTCTTTACAGACCCAACATCAGGTGCGTTATTTGTGGGCCTTGATTGATACCATTCAACCTGTTCAAGATAAGACTGAGGAATTCATCCGTTTACATCGGCGGGTAGAAACCGAGTTTATTCAGCAAGGCTTACCGATTGTGAGTGAGCTGATCAGTGACAGTCTGGAGCAACGTGACTACCGTTTGAGCGGAACAGAGCTGACTGAAGCGATCGTAGATAAATTTGCGACTGTGGTAGACCTGCAAACTTATCTGCTGCAATACAGCAGAGATGCCGCTATTCAGGAAATGAACAGCAATATGCAGCGTTTGATCTGGAGCGTGTTGGTATCGTTGATTTCATTACTGACCGCGATTTCCACCATGATCTTTGCACGCAAACAAGTATTTTTGCCACTTATTCAGGCACGCCGCATGTTGTTGAGTTTGTCTAAAAACTCGGGTCGTCAGAAAATTGATATGCGGCTGCGTGAAGTGAATCATTCTGATTCCTTATTCGCTGCCATTCAGAAATTGCAACAAATGTTGCAAGAACGCGATGCGCTAGAATTCCGTTTAAAAAATATTGCTCATTCCGATTCTTTGACCGGGCTGGCCAACCGTTTTGCGTTGGAAGAATATATCCGCTTTATGGAAAATCAGCCGGGTCAATTGAGCCAGACCTGTTTGATGATTATTGATATTGATCATTTTAAACAGGTGAATGATCAATATGGGCATATTATTGGCGATCAGGTGATTCAACTGGTGGCCGAGCGTTTACAGGCCAATGTCCGTGCTACAGATTTGTTGGTGCGTTATGGCGGCGATGAATTTCTGGTATTGATTGAAAATATCCAGATGCAGCAGGCACTGATTGTGGCTGATAAAATCCGGGCTGAAGTGGCTGAGCGTCATATTGTGACTGCAGCAGGAGACGAGATTCAGGTTTCGGTCAGTATCGGGGTTGCCATTGGTGCTGGCTCCTGGATAGCTTTATTGTCCAATGCAGATGATGCTTTGTTTAAAGCCAAAGCGAAGGGACGGAATGTGGTGGCTGAGGTTTAGTCTAAAAGATTCCTTCTCTACTTTTGACTGCACAAAAGTAGCCAAATGCATTTGTTCGAATGATGCTAAGTCCCTTTAGCACAGTCAAACGGGCAACATCCATGTTGCCAGTCATGTGATTTAATTTGGATGATCTTTAGCCTTAAGTTGACCATGTTCATGCCAAATTATTTCCAATGCATCAGACTAAAAAGACGCATGAAAACTGGCAGCCAATTCATTCTTCAATAGATAAGTATTTTGATGCCTATGAAGGTTATATCTCATCTCATGATGCTAAAAAGGTAGATGATCAAATATTGGCACAATTGGCTGAAGAAATATCGTTCAATAGGATCATGAAAAATAAAAAGCCCTCCTTGATAAAAGAAGGGCTGATAAATCTTGTATAGCTTATTTCAACAACGGCTTCAAAAATTTACCCGTATGTGATGCTTTCACTTTCACGACTTGTTCAGGCGTACCTTCCGCGACAATCATACCGCCACCCGAACCACCTTCAGGTCCCAAATCTACCACCCAGTCAGCAGTTTTAATCACATCCAGATTATGCTCAATCACCACAATGGTATTACCCTTATCACGTAGCTGATGCAGGATGTCCAGCAGCTTGGCAATATCATGGAAATGCAGACCCGTAGTCGGTTCATCCAGAATATACAGGGTTTGACCGGTATCGCGTTTGGCCAGTTCACGTGCCAGTTTGACACGCTGTGCTTCACCACCGGAAAGCGTGGTCGCAGACTGACCCAGACGGATATAACCCAAACCGACCTGATGCAATGTTTCCAGACGACGGTGAATGACGGGAATGGCGTCAAAGAAATGCATGGCATCTTCAACGGTCATCTGCAAGACATCGGAAATATTCTTGCCCTTATAGTTCACTTCCAGCGTTTCACGATTATAACGTTTGCCATGGCAGGCATCACACGGTACATACATATCCGGCAGGAAATGCATCGCCACCTTGATCATGCCGTCGCCTTCACAGGCTTCACAGCGCCCACCTTTCACGTTAAACGAGAAACGACCCGCAGCATAACCACGTGCTTTGGCTTCCGGAGTTTGTGAAAACAGTTCACGAATCGGGGTAAATAAACCGGTATAAGTGGCCGGATTGGAACGTGGGGTTCGTCCAATCGGACTCTGGTCAATATCGACGACTTTGTCGAGGAACTGCAAGCCATCAATCGATTCAAACTTTTCCGATGTTAAAGTGGTTGCACCATTCAGTTGGGTCGCCGCCAAAGGTAACAATGTCCGGTTAATCAAGGTCGATTTACCCGAACCCGATACCCCGGTAACACAAGTCATAATGCCCAAAGGAATGGTCAGATCGACTTTTTTCAGGTTATGCCCAGATGCACCCATCAGCTTGATCTGTTCTTCAGGTTTAGGTGGCTGAATCCGTTTTTTCGGCACTTCAATTTTTAACTTGCCAGATAAATATTGTCCGGTCAGCGAGTCAGGATTGGCCAGAATTTCATCATAAGTCCCTTCAGCAATCACATGTCCACCATGTACACCTGCACCCGGGCCAATATCAATAATATGATCGGCGGCACGAATTGCATCTTCATCATGCTCGACCACCAAGACGGTATTACCCAAGTCTCGCAGACGGATCAGGGTTTGCAGCAGACGGTCATTGTCACGCTGATGCAGACCAATTGAAGGCTCATCCAGCACATACATCACGCCCATCAGGCCGGCACCAATCTGGGAAGCCAGACGAATACGCTGTGCTTCACCGCCCGACAATGTTTCGGCAGAACGCGACAGGCTGAGATAATTCAGACCGACTGAGACCAGGAAGTGCAGACGTTCACGGATTTCCTTGAAAATCTTATCGGCGATTTCTCCGCGTGCGCCTTCCAGGTTAATGTCCTGATAATAGCTTTCGGCATCACCAATCGACATGCGGGTAATGTCGGCAATGGTCTTGTCCAGAATTTTCACATTCCGCGAGATTTCATTCAGCCGTGAACCATCACAGGCATCGCAGGCAGCATTGGACAGATACTGCGCCAGATCATCACGCACATAATTACTTTCAGTTTCACGGTAGCGGCGTTCCAGATGCGGCAAAATCCCTTCAAACGGAATCACCCGATTATGACGACGGCCACGCTCATCGATATAACTCAGATCAATTTTTTCTTTGCCGGTGCCGTACAGGAATTTTTTCTTGATGTCGGCATCCAGTTCATTCCACGGCGTTTCTAAAGAAAAATCAAAATGCTCGGCGACTTTCTGGATCATGCCGTAATAATAAGGACGCTGACGATCCCAGCCACGAATCGCACCCTGACTGACACTGACTTCAGGATTGGGAATCAGTTTATCGGCACTAAAATGACTGCGGGTGCCGAGTCCATCACAGACCGGACAGGCACCAAAAGGGTTATTGAACGAGAATAAACGCGGTTCCAGTTCGGCGACAGCACGGTCACATTCCGGGCAGGAATGCTTGGCAGAAAATACCCGATCATCATGTTCATCCTTCATCCAGGATAAAATCGCAATATCGCCACCGAGGCGCAGCGCAGTTTCAAAACTTTCTGCAATACGGTTACCCAGATCATCACGGACTTTAAAGCGGTCGACCACGACTTCAATGGTATGTTTTTTCTTTTTGTCCAGTTCTGGTGGTGGATCAATTTCCATGATCTCGCCATCGACACGGGCACGGACAAAACCCTGACTCTGCAGCTGTTCAAACAAGGCTGTATATTCGCCCTTACGTTCGCGCACGACCGGTGCTAACAATAACAGAGCAGTGCCTTCTTCCAGTGCTTTGACTGCATCGACCATTTCAGTGACTGTTTGTGCCACCATTGGCAGGTCATGTTCCGGACAGAACGGTGTACCGACACGTGCATACAGTAAACGTAAATAGTCGTAAATTTCGGTAATGGTTCCCACGGTAGAGCGTGGGTTATGACTGGTCGATTTCTGCTCGATGGCGATGGCTGGACTCAAGCCCTCAATCGAATCGACTTCCGGTTTTTCCATTTGGGAGAGGAACTGGCGGGCATAGGCAGACAGCGATTCCACATAACGGCGCTGACCTTCGGCATATAAGGTATCAAAGGCAAGCGAGGACTTACCTGAACCAGACAGTCCCGTAATCACCACAAACTTGTCGCGTGGTATATCAAGGTTCACATTTTTCAGGTTATGGGTACGTGCGCCTCGAATACGGATGTGGCTTTGGCTCATGCAAGGATCCTAGAATATTCATCAAAAACCCTTATATGATACCGGATGAAAAATGTTCAAGTGCAAATAAAAGTATTTTAAACGTCAAGTTATGTCGGTGATTGGTCAATTCATCACAACATTAAGAAACACAACAGTCGATTGTCTAAATCTTCACAATCATCATGTACAAGCTAAATACCTAGCAAGCCACTGTATAGTGGCGTTCAAAGATAGACTCGATCTCTTCAAAGCAGCGGTCACGTGGCACATCATGATGCAAACGTGCATAAAAATTGACTTCATTTTCCAGAATGTAAAGAAAGTCCTCATAGTCTTTTTGGAAAAAATCCAGGTCAAGCAAATCGTTACGTTGCGCCTGATGACAGCGATACTTTTCAATAAATTTCAGTAAATGTTTCTGAATATGCGTGTTGGTGTGATAGATCAGATAAATCGCTGCCGAACCACAATCTGGACAGCCTTGTTCCAGATAGATTTCTTCATTGTTGAACCAGCAACATTGCAGGGTAAAAAATGCCCGAATCGCTTCGGTGCCTAAAGTGTCCATATTATCTGCCTCTTTCCGGGTTTGATTTTATTAATTGATAATTATTCTTAATTATTGTTCGGCAATTTTGGGCTTATATCTAGATCTAGCGTACCAGCCCGTTCTATCCTTGTTTTTTCAGACTAAGCCGTTTTTATGATGGGTTTATGACAGCAGAAATTTTTTTGAACGGCTATGACAAAAAAAGCCCTGTCTTAAACAGGGCCTTTTTTATTCGTCTGTCTTATTCATCCAGACCAGGCCACTGGCGTTGCTCAAAGGCACTGTCCCAGAATAACCATTCCAGACGGGCAGCATGGGTATAAGCTGCATGCATTTTTTCTAGTGTATCGGCATCGACACGCGCCGCAACACGGTCAACGGTCGCAATCACATTACGCACTGCAGTATGGAACTCTTCTCCTGAATAGGTATCCACCCAAGCTTGATACGGATTATTCGGCGCAGAGTTATCGACAATATCTTTACCAACTTCGGCATAAATCCAGAAACAAGGCAGCAACGAGGCCAGCACCACCGGGTAGCTTTCTGACCAGGCGGTTGAAGTCAGGTAAGAGGTATAGTGATGACATGCCAGAGTTAGCGGGGTATTTTCAAACTGCTCTTTGCTAATACCAAAATCCTGCATAAAGCCATCATGCAGGCTACGTTCCACTACAATTGCAATTTTGGCTGCCTCGGCAAACTGGATCACATCGTCCGCTTCAAAAGCTTTGGCGGCACACACGGCCAGTGCACGGCCATAGGCCAGTAAATAATGCGCATCCTGAATTACATAATGACTAAAGGCTTCACGGCTTAAAGTACCTTGCGCCAGTTGCTGATTAAAGGGCAGGGCCAGGGTCTTCTGATAAAGCCCGAGATTACGTTGCCATAGCTCTTGTGAAAAACTCATGCTGAAAATCCTTCGCAGTTCAAGTTAAACCATGCGGCACTATAGCAAAGATCGGGCTGTTTAAAAGATCGGCAAATTTTAAAAACAGAAAATAAGATAAAACAGCTCAGGAAGTGCTTTGGTTTATGCGCTAAAAGTTTCATAATTAGCTTAACTTTTCCTATTCGTATTGCTGCTCTTTCGCAGCCATACATTTATTTAATTTATCCAAGGTCGTTGTGTATGTTGAAACATTTTGGTTTCTCGATTGCATTTTCGATCGTGTGTCTTGGTTTGTCTGCGTATTGGGGTTATACCCATGGTCCTGAAGCAGGCCTGCAAACCATGCTCACAGCGCTAACCATCACCGCTATTCTGGCGATTATGGAAGTGTCGTTGTCCTTTGATAACGCGGTTGTTAATGCCTCAGTCCTACGGGGTTGGGATCATTTCTGGAAAATGCTGTTCCTGACAGTCGGTATTCTGATTGCAGTCTTCGGGATGCGTCTGATCTTCCCGGTGGTCATTGTAGCAGTGACTGCAGACCTGGGCTTTATGGAAGTGGTACGTCTGGCCCTGAATGATCCAAAAGAATATTCAGCCCGTCTCATGGCGCATCATCCAGAAATTGCAGCTTTTGGTGGGGCATTCCTGTTGATGGTATTCCTGAACTTCTTCCTGGATGAAGAAAAAGACACGCACTGGTTCAGACGGGTAGAACGCCGTCTGTCCAATCTGGCCAATGTGCCGGCGATGTCGGTGTTTATTGCACTGGTGGCCTTGTTAATCATGGCAGCCAATGTCGATGAAGCCAAGCGTCTGGCAGTGACCATGGCCGGGATCTGGGGTATCGTGATTTATATCGGGGTGCAGGTTCTCAGTCATATGCTCGGCGGTGAACCGGAAGTCGATGAAGAAGGCAATGCGATTCGTCATGATGAAAATGGTGTACCGACGGGTGTAGTGAAAGCCGGTATTGGTGGTTTCCTGTATTTAGAAGTTCTGGATGCCTCATTCAGTTTTGATGGCGTGATCGGTGCCTTTGCGATTACCTCAGACGTGGTTATCATCATGCTGGGTCTGGCAATTGGTGCGATCTTTGTGCGTTCCATGACCATTTATCTGGTCGAACAGGGCACATTGGATGCCTATATCTATCTGGAACACGGAGCGCATTATGCGATTGGTGCACTGGCCTTTATTATGATTGCCAGCGGAACCGGTCTGCATGTACCAGAAGTGGTTACCGGTCTGATCGGTGTCGCCTTCATTGTCTGGGCAGTGATCGCTTCAATCCAGTATAAAAAGCGTCAGGCCATCTTGGAAAAATAAAGCGCTGTACCTGATTGAAAAGCGTAGCTCCGGCTGCGCTTTTTCATTTTTAGATCGGCATCATCTTTATTTCAAATAAAATTCATGTCTTCTTCCTGAGCTGAATGTCCTATAATCTGGGCTCCAGATTAATTAACCCAATCGCCATAACTTATGATGAATGCTTTAGAACGTCGTTCAACCTTTGCCCTGAGCAGTATTTTTGCACTGCGCATGTTGGGGTTGTTTATGATTATCCCGGTGTTTTCTGTGGCAGGGCAGGCCTATGACGATGCAACGCCTGCACTGATCGGTTTGGCGGTCGGGGTCTATGGTTTGACTCAGGCCTTATTACAGATACCATTTAGCCTGATTGCAGACCGCTACAGCCGTAAGCCTTTGATTGTTTTAGGACTGCTGCTGTTTGCCTTGGGTGGTGCGATTGCAGCCATGTCTGACAGCATTTATGGCGTGATTATCGGTCGTGCCATTGCCGGTGGTGGCGCAGTATCCGCTGTCGTCATGGCCTTGCTGGCCGATGTCACGCGTGAAGAAAACCGCATGAAAGCCATGGCAATCATGGGCATGAGTATTGGTCTGTCTTTTGTGGTGGCATTTAGTCTCGGGCCTTGGCTGACAGGTCTGGTTGGCATTTCGGGATTGTTCTGGGTTACTACGGTGATGGGATTGGCTGCCATTGCGATGCTGTTTATGGTGCCTAAAGTCACGCGGCATCATAAAAACTTTCAACAGGGTTATCTGACCCAACTGAAACAGGTGCTCCAGATTGGCGATCTGAATCGTCTGCATGTATCTGTGTTTACCCTGCATTTATTGCTCACAGCCATGTTTATTTATGTGCCTTCGCAGCTGATCGAGTTTGCAGATCTGCCGCTTTCCAGTCATGGCTTGGTCTATTTACCCCTGTTGGTGCTAAGTCTGTTCTTTGCTTTTCCGAGTATCATTCTGGCAGAAAAATACCACAAAATGCGCGCGATTTTTCTGGTGGCGATTAGCGGTATTATTCTGGGTTTAATGGTGATGGTCTTTGGTTTTGAATCCAAATATATCTTGCTCATTGGCCTGGGCCTGTTCTTTATTGCCTTTAACGTGATGGAGGCCTTATTGCCTTCCTGGCTGTCTAAAGCTGCACCGATCCAGTCTAAAGCGACGGCAATGGGCGTGAATGCCAGCAGCCAGTTTTTGGGTGCCTTCTTTGGTGGGATGATCGGTGGTCAATTGTTGCTGCTCAATAATACCTCGATGGGCTGGAGTATCCTGACCGGGATCGCGATAATCTGGCTGCTGATGAGTTTTGGTCTGGCTCAGCCGCGTTATCTGTCCTCATTGGTACTGCGATTGCCGGAAAGCAGACAAACTGACGAATGGACTTCTCAGCTTTTGGCGATTCGTGGTATTGAAGAAGTCGTGGTGATGGCTGAACAGCAAGTTGCCTATATAAAAGTCGATAAACAGCAGATTGATGATGCTTCGCGACAACAATTAACGCACTTGTTAGGTAAAGAGGTAGCCATTTAAGCATAACTCTTATAAAGTAAAATACAGAAATATATAGGAAGTAAACAGCAAATGCGTGGTGTAAATAAAGTCATTTTAGTGGGTACTTTGGGTAAAGATCCGGAAACCAAAACTTTTGCAAATGGTGGTTCTCTCACTCAATTTTCGATCGCCACTAGCGATTCGTGGACAGATAAAAGTACCGGTGAACGTAAAGAACAAACGGAATGGCACCGTATCGTGTTGCATAACCGTTTAGGCGAAATTGCGCAGCAATATCTGCGTAAAGGTTCTAAAGTATATATTGAAGGTTCATTACGTACCCGTCAGTGGACTGATCAAAATGGTCAGGAGCGCTATACAACGGAAATCCGTGGTGATCAAATGCAGATGCTGGACTCGAATCGTTCACAAGGCGAGCAGGGCGACAACAGTTTTAACCAGCCACGTTTTAATAACAATAATCAGGCGAGTAACAACCAAAGTGGCGGTTACGGCAATAATCCGCAGTCGGGTTATGGTTCAGCGCCGCAGCAAGGCGGTTTCAACAACAATCAGGGTGGCGGTTATGGCAACAATAACCCGAGTGGTTTTGCACCGAAATCTGCACCTGCACCAACAGCAGCGCCTGCAGCTGATTTAGATGATGATCTTCCGTTTTAACTTATCAGAACGGTAAATCTTCATCCAAGACCCACCTGAATCCGGTGGGTTTTTTATGTCTTGAATTTGCTTTGTTTAGTTTGGATAGAGCTCAGAGCTTTATCATTGCTAATCTAAGTTGCAAAAAATTATATTTCAACTGCTCGGCTTATGTTCAAAATTCTAGGCTCCATATTGAGCAAATCAATCAGATCAGTAATTCTCATAGAAATCTTAAATCTAGAAAAGCGATTATTTTTATAAAAACTTACGGTTTTACCTATTTAAAAAATTTTCGTATTCTATCTTCATCGAATGAACAATCTCACCAATATACGAGGAAAGGTCTCATGAGTTTAATCAATACTGAAATCAAACCATTCAACGCCACTGCTTACCACAAGGGTCAATTTGTGGAAGTGTCCGAGCAGGACATGAAAGGTAAATGGTCGGTTGTATTCTTCTATCCTGCTGACTTTACTTTTGTTTGTCCAACTGAATTAGGCGATCTTGCTGATCAATATGCTGAATTCCAGAAAATGGGCGTAGAAATTTATGGTGTATCAACCGATACGCACTTCACCCATAAAGCTTGGCATGATACCTCTGACGTAATTGGTAAAATCCAGTACCCAATGATCGGCGACCCAACCTGGACTTTGGCGAAAAACTTTGAAGTATTGATTGAAGCTGAAGGTCTGGCAGATCGTGGTACTTTCGTGATCGATCCAGAAGGTAAAATCCAGATCGTTGAAATCAATGCCGGTGGTATTGGTCGTGATGCAGCTGAACTGCTTCGCAAAGTGAAAGCAGCGCAATATGTACACGCTCACCCAGGTGAAGTATGTCCTGCGAAATGGAAAGAAGGCGAAGCAACTCTTGCTCCTTCAATTGACTTAGTGGGTAAAATCTAATTCGCTCACTTTATTTCAAAGCAAAAAATCCAGCACTCAGTGCTGGATTTTTTTATTGGCTGCTCAACATGAAAGCACAATTCAAATGGTATAGCCCTGATGGCCTTCTGCCCGGGCACGTAAGCCCTCGACCAGATGCTCAATCAGTTTTTCCATCACCAGACGCTGACCTTTGCGTGAGGCATAGACCAGTTGTACGGTTCCCATATTGGAACACCAGTCTGGCAGCAGATGGATCAGGCGACCAGCTTTGAGATCTGCTTCCACGGTTAACAAGGGTAGATCGGCAATACCCAGGCCATCCAGGGCAGAATAGTATACGCCGGCCAGGTCATTGCTTTTGATGCGGGGTTCTAGGGGGATATCCATCTGTTCATGACTGTCGATACGATGCAGATGCCATTGATAGTGGTTTTTCTGCGTGCCTAAAACGATGGTCGGAAAGTCATTGATCTCAGTGGGGTAGTGTATCGAACGGCCTTGCAACAGCTCCGGACTGGCAACCAGACAATGCGTGGTTTTAGTCACATCGCGAACGACAATGCTGGAATCTTCATTGGCTTCAAAGTTGGTGCGGATTGCCAGGTCAATCTCATCATGCAGCACATCGACACGCCGGCTGGTAATTTCCATTTCTACCTGAACCTTGGGATAAGTCTTGAGGAATTCATTCAGCAGGCTGCGGATCTGGTAGCGCATCATCACCGAAGGACAACTCAGCTTGACCAGGCCTTGTGGTTCACTTTTCTGCTTGAGCAAGACATTACGGGCACATTCCACCTGTTGAATCAGCTTTTCGCATTCCTCAAAAAATTCCTGGCCCAGTGAGGTCACCTTAAAATGTCGGGTTGAGCGTTGAATCAGGGTGACATTGAAACGGGCTTCCAGCTCTAAAATACGTCGGCTGAGTTTGGATTTGGTGATTCCGGAGATGTCACTGGCTGCACTGAAGCCGCCATGCTTGACCACCAGATAAAAATAATAATAGTCATCAAAAGAATGCACCTTTCACCTCAATCGCCCTGCGTTCATACAATGCCCATCATAGGGGAAATCCGGGCCAGGCTAAACTGTTTCCAAGCCAGATTAATTTAATTGTTCCAACAAAAAGCGACCCGAAGGCCGCTTATTTTAGAGATGTGTATGGTTTATTTTTGGGCAGTATTCTGGTTATAGCTATTCATCAGGTTGCGGTAGTCAGGAATATGATTGCTGAACAGGCTGCCGAGACCTTCGATATCATTACGCCAGTCACGGTGCAGTTCACAAGCCAGACCAAACCAGGTCATCAGCTGTGCACCAGCCTGTGACATACGGTTCCATGCAGCATCACGTGTCAGGTGATTAAAGGTACCAGATGCATCTGTCACGATGAATACGTCAAATTCTTCTTCGAGTGCAGACAGCGCCGGGAAGGCGACACATACTTCAGTCACCACGCCAGCAATGATCAACTGTTTTTTACCCGTGGCTTTTACCGCTTTAACAAAATCTTCATTATCCCAGGCATTAATTTGCCCTGGACGAGCAATATAAGGTGCGTCCGGGAATAGCTCTTTCAGCTCAGGAACCAACGGACCATTTGGGCCTTGTTCGAAGCTGGTGGTCAAAATGGTCGGTAAATTGAAATATTTTGCTGCTGCCGCAAGCGCCAATACATTATTTTTGAATTTATCTGGGTCAATATCACGAACCAGTGACAACAAACCAGTCTGATGGTCTACAAGTAATACGGCTGCATTGTCTTTGTCTAAACGTACATAAGGTTTTGCCATTTCTCTGTTCCTCTCTATAAAATTAGCATCCCGTCTTGGATCAAACCCAGGCTGTTCCGGGACGTGGTGATTTTTATATTAGAGCTAAAAACAGGACAAAATAAGCCCAAATTCTGGGATAAATAATCTTAAAAATAGGATAATTAAAAATTTAGACCAAAATTTTAGTTTATTTGTGTTGAATTCGGGAAGTTAAAGCAGAGATTGTCTTATATATAAGATACTGTATTCCAGCTTAGGACTATCAGCGCATCTTGGCCCGGCATAAAATGGCTGCATGTTCATCCTATCGTAATAGGAGTTAAAAGATGAAAAAAGTAATTGGTGTTTACCGTAATCAAAACATGCATTGGGTCGGTGATGGCTTTCCGGTCAAAAATCTGTTTTCCTATGACCGTTTAGGTCAGGCGATCAGTCCGTTTTTGTTGCTGGATTATGCTGCGCCCTATCATTTTGATCCGACGACTGTACAACATGGCGTGGGTTCACATCCACATCGCGGTTTTGAAACAGTGACGTTAGCCTATCAGGGGGCAGTGACGCATCAAGATTCAAGTGGCGGTGGCGGCACGATTCAGGCAGGTGATGTGCAGTGGATGACCGCAGGCTCAGGTGTAGTCCATGAAGAATTTCATTCTCCAGATTTTGCCAAACATGGCGGTCTCTTTGAAATGGTACAGCTCTGGGTCAATCTGCCGGCCAAAGACAAGATGACCACACCACGTTATCAGGCGATCACTGCGGCAGCTATTCCGCGGATTGAAATGGATGAAGAGGCGGGGCATATCCGGGTGATTGCAGGTGAGTTTGCTGGTCATCAAGGTCCTGCTCATACTTTTAGTCCGATCAATGTCTGGGATGGTGAACTGAAAGCGGAATATGAAACCACATTACATATCCCTGCCGGGCATAATGCACTGTTAGTCGTGCTGAAGGGTGAGCTGGTGGTCAATGCGAGCCAGAAAGTCCTGGACAGCTCAATTATAATGTTTGCCCGTGATGGAGATCCGGCGATTCAGTTGCAAGCCTATCAGGATACCCAGTTTGTGTTACTGACAGGCGAGCCACTCAATGAGCCCATTCAAGGTTATGGCCCGTTTGTAATGAACAGCAAGGAAGAAATTATGCAGGCATTTCAAGAGTTTAATCAGGGTAAATTTGGTGAAATTGCGGTGCAGGCTGAATAGTACACCGAGCGGTTAAACAAAGAAGCCTCTGCTTTCGCAGAGGCTTTTATTTTATAAGGCGCTGTAGTTTCTTGTCGTTTTAAATAATTTACGCATAAACTCATCTTGGTGGAATCTGATGGGTTTATGGTTTTATTATGCTGTGAATCATAGGTTTTTCAAGGGCGTTTGTCAACCAAAGGTTATAAAAATGGTTAATTAAGATGTTTGTTTTTAAAGTGATTTTTCTGGTTATATGGAAAAAATATGAATAAAATCCTGAGTTTGGTGAATTTTGTAACCTGTTCAAAAAAATAGTGAAAAGCAGATTTTATCCCGTCCAATTGCCTTTACGAAAAACATATATTCTGGAAGATTTTAATAACCTGTTTGATTGGCGCATGGTACATAATTTCTGTAGTTTTTCAATGACGGATGATCAGTTTGGATATCGCAGTAATTGGTAGTGGCATGGCCGGACTGGCAACAGCCAGAATTCTCCAGGATGCAGGACATCACATCACGATTTTTGAAGCACTTCCAGGTCGTGGCATGGACAGTCATAGCCTTGAATTTGAAGGGGGGCTAATTGATGCACCTTTACGTGTGATGAATCCTTATCTGTGGAAAAACACCCTGAGTCTGGCCACGTATCTGGGCATTAAAACTTATCCGGTGCGTACCTATATGGCCTGCAGCTGGTTATTTGAAGATAAAACTGAAACCTGGCTGACCACATCGCGTAGCCGTATCGGCAATATTCCAATTATCAATAACCGTAAAGGCTTGCAGCAGTATGGCTGGCGTCTGGTCAAGGGCCTGTTGCAGCTCAAAGTGGCATTAACCAAATTTTTTAAGTCGAAAAATCAGGACATCAGCCTGGCAGAATTTATCAATCGCAATGAGATTGAAGAAGTGTTCTGGCATGGCGCCGTAATGCCGGTACTGTATACCATTTGTACCTGCAATCCGAAAACCATTGGTGAATGGCCGGCGAAACCTTTATTGATTTTCCTGCGTCAATTGACTGATGGCGATGCCTTACTACGCTTGCAAGGCGGAACACCGGCGCTGGTCGACAAACTGGTGGAAGGTATTCATATTGAAGATGGTTCAGCGATTACACTGGTTCAAGAGCAGGGCGATCAGGTCAAAGTTGAAAATGCGGCCGGTTATTCAAAACTGTTTGACCGGGTCATTGTCGCGACGCCAACCACTAAAATTGAGCAATTCCTGGATCCAACCCAGTTTGCCAGCGAAATTGAATTATTGAAGAAATTCAAATTCGAACAGGGCGAACTGGTGATTCATACCGATGCCAGCGTGATGCCGCCAAAACGTAAAGACTGGGCTGTGCTCAGCTATATGATGGATCGTAAGTTTACCCGTCAGCAATTTACAGTGTGGCTCAACTCGATTGAACCTTCTCTGGTCGGCAAGTCGGCAGTGTTCCAGACTTGGCGTCCGGTGACCGAGATTGACCCGAAAAAGGTGATTACCTCGGTCATGCTGACGCGTGCGGTGGTCGATGCCAATACCGTGGCGCTGAACAAGGAATTACAGCAGCGTCATCTGGAAGCCAATCGCAAAGTCTTTTTCTGCGGTTCATGGTCATGTGACGGTTTGCCCATTCTGGAATCGGCTGTGACCTCAGCGATGAAGATTGCGGAAATTTTCGGTGCGCCTTTACCGTTTCAGGGTTTAAAACCTGTGGTCGAGGTTGCTCCGCAACTGGGTTATTAATTGATGCAATGGCTTCAGGCATTGCGTCAGCGCTTTCCTCAGCATAAATATGCAATTCATGCAGCGGCGCTGGGGGATCAGGCGCAATTGCCCTGGAGTAATTTGGGCTATTGGCAGGCAGGACAGCAGGATTATGTTGCTGCCTGTCGCACGCTGGCCGATCAGCTCGCGCAGAGTGTCAATTTGAATTCAAAAGATAAATTGCTGGATCTGGGCTGTGGTCAGGGTGCAAGTTTATTGCACTGGCAACAGCACTACCGAGTGCAATATCTGGCCGGTGTCGAAGTACAAGCGGCTTGCGTGGCCACTATTCAGCAACATCTGCCAGAACTGAATGCCATCTATCAGGCCTCGTTTCTGCGTTTAAACGAATTACAATTTTCCCAGCGTTTTGATGTGGTGCTGTGTCTGGATGCAGCTTATCACAGTCCGGTTCCGTTACTTTTGCAACAAATCAGCAGTGTTTTAAAGCCAAATGCACGAATTGGTTTTCATCATCTGGTGTTATCGGAACGTTGGCAAAATTTGAATTCATTTCAAAAGCGTAAATATCAGCTGTTACTGAAATCTGCCGATATAAATTTAAAAGAATTAATGTCTGTTGGTGCACTGTATGCGTGTCTGGATCGTTTTGAATTTAAAAATATTCAGATTCAGGATCTATCCGAGCCGGTATTTTCTGGCTTTGCGGATTATGTACAAAAAACTTTGAATTCAAAACAAGCCGGTCATCATATTCAAGGCTCAGGCTTGGATCATTTTAAAATTCAAATGACAGCAAAGCTATGCCAAAAATTATATCAGGAAGGGATCGTGAGATATGTGCAGGTAACGGCACAATCGAAGGACTAAAACAGCGTAAGAAAACGTCGAAAAATTCAAGTTTGAAAAATACCAAGCCCAGAAACATCAAAGCCTCACTAAAAAGCGAGGCTAAGATATGGTGCCGGCACACGGATTCGAACTGTGGACCTACTGATTACAAGTCAGTTGCTCTACCAACTGAGCTATGCCGGCATGGTGGAGTGCATTTTACAGAAATTCATTCGCTACGCAAGCCAAAAAATAACCGTTCAAGCTATTTTGGTACGATTTACCGTTTTTCCGGTTCATTCTATCTAAACTGTCTTTTATCGAAAGATCAAGAAAACGCCCATATAGGCAGATATGGGCGAGGGTGAATGTACAGGGTTTAGTATGGGTCAATCGCTTAAAAGGGATTATCGCTTTTTTAGGATCTGGTCTAATTCTTGTGCACATTCCTCTAAAGTAAAGGCCATATCAAACTGCATTTGAGGTTTGAGTTCTTGAGCGAGGCTTCTCCACTGTTCGATGAGTCTCAGAGCTTTTTGAATTTTATGTTTATTGATGTCTTTGGCAATGGTTGGGGTATAACCGCCACGTTTTGCATTTTTGATCTGTTTTACATAGTTTGCGCTGTTATTCATGTTCGCTCTCCGAATAGCAGTGTATCTATTTAGCTTTAAGTTTAAATGGCTCGATCAATCCTGTATTTCTTTCTATTTTATGGTTTTTATTCTCCTCTCAGCACCTCTGTAGGCACCATAACATAGCTTTGATGACAATAGAATTAAGCTATTTTTATGCCAGTTTTTAAATTGAACCTAGAAAAGCACGGAAGCTTAAGAAAAATTTAAATATGGTGGAATAATCGTCTTAGAACAGCCATATTCCTTAGGTCATAGTAACTTTAATCATGGTGGTGATGGATTGTTTAATGATTCTAAGCAGATGCGAATTTGAATTTCAGGCAATAAAAAAACCCGAATCATGTGATTCGGGTTTTTAAATTCTGGCGGTGAGAGAGGGATTCGAACCCTCGAAACGCTATAAACGTTTACACACTTTCCAGGCGTGCTCCTTCAGCCACTCGGACACCTCACCATAGGCCGAGGATAATAGCGAAAAAAACCAGCTGTGCCAAGCTGAAACAATTGATTTGCAGAAAAACTTTTAATGTGGTGCTATGATTCGCAAAAATGCTTGTTAAAAACGAAGACAATATATGCAAAGCACTGCACAAAAAGCAGCTCTCCCGGTGATTACACTGGCTGCGCTTGGGGTCGTTTTCGGAGATATTGGCACCAGTCCACTGTATGCACTGCGCCAATGCTTCCTCACCGCACATCTCGCCATTAGCGAGGCCTCTGTACTCGGTATCCTGTCGCTGATTTTCTGGTGCATGATGCTCACCATCAGCTTTAAATATGTCACGGTCATCATGCGTGCCGATAACAACGGCGAAGGCGGAATCATGTCATTATTGGCATTAAATCTGCGTACCACACGAATTGCTGATCAAAAGAAAATTTTCCTGATTGCCTTGGGTTTTATTGGTGCATCGCTATTCTTTGGTGACGGTATTATTACTCCGGCAATTTCTGTGCTGTCTGCCATTGAAGGCTTGAGTATTGCGACACCTATTTTCAATCAATGGCTGGTACCGCTATCGATTGGAATTCTGGCGGGGCTGTTTATGGTGCAGCGCCACGGTACAGCCACCATGGGGAAATTTTTCGGGCCTTTAACCATGCTCTGGTTCCTGTCCATTGGCGGTTTTGGTTTGTGGAGCATTATCCAGACCCCGTCTGTCCTCTGGATGGTGAATCCGTACTGGGCATATCACTTTGTGGTTGATCAGCCCTACGTGGCTTTCCTGACCATGGGCGCGGTGATTCTGACCATGACCGGGGGGGAAGCAATTTATGCCGATATGGGGCATTTCGGTCGTCTGCCAATTCGTCTGGCTTGGTTTATTATTGTCTTGCCGTGTTTATTGCTGAATTATGCCGGACAGGGCGCATTGTTGCTGCGTAGTCCTGAAGCGCTGGCCAACCCTTTCTATATGCTGTTGCCGGACTGGGCCTTGTTCCCGATGATTGGACTGGCCACCGCAGCGGCGGTCATTGCCTCGCAGGCGGTGATTACCGGGGTATTTTCGATGGTCAATCAGGCCATTCAACTGCGTTATTTGCCGCGTCTATCGGTCAAGCATACCTCGGCAGTCGAACGTGGCCAGATTTATCTGCCCTTTATTAACTGGCTGCTGTTTATTTCGGTCTTGATCCTGATTTTACTGTTTGAAAATAGTGCCAATCTGGCCAGTGCTTATGGTGTTGCAGTGACCATGACCATGCTCTGCGGTACTATTCTGATCTCGATTCTGGCTTATGGTTTATGGCGTTGGCCGGTCTGGAAAGTGGCATTGTTTGCTGTGCCATTTTTGGCTCTGGATTTGGTCTTTGTAGCCTCAACTTCTTTAAAAATCACCTCGGGTGGCTGGGTGCCGATTCTGATTGGTGCCGTGCTGTTTACCATTTTGATGACCTGGAAAGATGGACGCGCTTTGGTTTTGAAGCGTCTGGAACAGGATGCCTTGCCGATTGATCTGTTTATTAAAAGTATCTCAATGGGGGAAGGTACCAAATATGTGCCAGGTGAGGCCATTTTCCTGACGGGTACACCAAATATTGTCCCGCATGCCATGCTGCATAATATCAAGCACAACAAAGTCTTGCATGAACGTAATATTATGCTCACGGTCATTACTCGTGATGTTCCCTTTGTAGCTAAGCAAGATCGGGTTGAACTGGAACAATTGAGTGAGCATTTTTATCGGGTATTTATCTATTATGGTTTTAAGGATCAGCCCAATATTCCAGTAGCTTTACAACAGGCTTATCGAAAATGGGGTTTTGAATATGATCTGATGCAGATCAGTTTCTTTATTTCACGTGAACGGATTATGCATACTGTGGGTGAGGGTATGGCACCGTGGCGGGAAAAACTGTTTATTTCCATGCAGCGCAATACCAGTCCGGTCAGTGATTTCTATCAGATTCCACCCAACCGTGTGGTCGAGCTGGGCACCCAGATTCAGATGTAAATAAAATTAAAAAGCATAAAAAACCAGAGACACACTCTGGTTTTTTATGGGAGAAACAGTAAATAACTGAGCTTCGGATTATTGCTCAAGTTCTACGGCAGCCGGCACTTCAGGTGCAGCATTCAAAGGCTGCTCCATCAGCACTGGTTCTGCATCGGCTTGAGCTGCAATTTCAGTTTGTGCATTCATTGCATTGGCTTCAACTACAGCAGCTTGCTGTTGCTCTTCAAGCACAGGCTGTTGTTCTGGCGCAGCCATAGATGTGGTTGCTTCGACTTCGGTACTGTTGGCCGGTTCAGCCAGATTGGCCGGCATGTCTGATTGATTCATACCCGGTTCTGCCACAGGAGGTTGTGGCGAAACCATGTCTGAATTACCTGGTGCCTGCATCATCGCTGGATCATTTGGCATCGCTGGCTGCGTATTTGGCATTGGTTGCTGTGGCGCAGCTGTACGCGGATCGACAAGGCGGATTTGACCAGAGTTGACTAGAGTTTCTAGAGAGCCTTCCTGACCATTTACCGTGGTACTAATTTTAGCTTTAGACAAGCTTTCAAGTGTTTCACCCGGTTGAACCGGTGGCTCGGCAAATGCGCCTGCGCTGATTACACTTGTGAATAATCCTAAACCTAATATTTTAGAGAGTTTGGAATTCATGATTGACACCACTGCTAATAATTGTACGAATTGGGATAGGCGCTTAGCTTTACATACTCATCCGGCAGCTCCAATCAAAGCTACTCAAAGACTGCGAAACCTCATTTAAAATGAAATAAAAAATAGACAGTTTGTTACAGCTTTCGTGGCTTTTAAGCCATTATTGTTTATTTGTTAAGCGAATGGCAGGGTCAAGATATACTTCATATACACAGCTTGTTAAGCTCGGGAAAAATCGGTATTGATCTAAAAAGTACGTGTAATAATGGCCAAGAAGCAGCGTAAATCCAAGAACTCTCTTTTTCAGTTTTTAAGTAAAAATAGTACTAAAGTCATTCTGGGTGTGGTGGCTTCGAGTAGTTTTGCCATCGCCTTTGGTCAGGAAAAAATCAGTCAATGGGTGTCTCTGCCATCTTCATCCGATTCCGCCTGTCTGACACAGTTTTATCGTGATGTTCCGCCGTATCTGATGAAAGACAGCCTGAAAAAAGACAGTTATTCACTGTGCTTTAATGGCTTTAACGTCGGTTATTCCGGTGTTTCGAAAACCCCACTTTGGGTGGCTGAAGCACTCACACCGGCACGCTTAAGCCAGAAAATTCCGCGTCAAGATAATTTTCATGAAGAGACCCAGCTCAAACCTGCGCATCGGGCGACGTTGGCGGATTATCGTGGTTCCGGTTATGATCGCGGGCATATGGCGCCAAATGCGGATATGCCCAATAAGGCTGCACAGTCGGACAGTTTCTCACTGGCCAATATGGTGCCGCAAGCACCGAAAAACAATCAGCAGGTCTGGCGTGAACTGGAAGAAGCGACCCGTGCCATTGTAACCAAACAGAAGCAGGATGCTTATGTTGTTACCGGGCCGGTATTTGCGGCGAAAAAACTAAAAACCATTGGTAATGGCGTGATTGTACCGACGGCGGTGTATAAGGCAGTTTACCTGCCGAAAACCGGTGCGATTGGTGCTTATTATGCGCCGAATGATAATTCGCTCAAAGTGCGTATTGTTAGTGTCTGTTATCTGGAGGAACAGCTCGGAATTAACCTGTTCCCACAATTGACCGAAGAGCAGAAGCGCAATACCTATCGTTTGCCATTGACGGCCAAGGCGGTTAAAGCCAATCAGAAAATCGAATATTCTAACTGGGATGCAGAAAGCCAGTGTGCGGAAGACGTCTCTAAAGAAAACTTGCAGGCACTGCAACGTGAGTTTAAATCTTCAGGTTCAAATACCTCGACGTCCTCAGCGACTGGTGGTGCAATCGATAACGACACCCAAAATACGATTATAAAACAGCTGATAGATGCGCTATTGCAATATATTTTGCAGTTATTGAAATAAACTTGCTGAAAAAAGTGGGATTCGAGTAGCATCGATCTCACCCATTATTGAAAATAACAAAGACAGGTGGAGAGGATATGTTTAAAGCATTTGAAAATGGCAGTGAATCCCATGCCATTCATGATCTGACCTTGGAAAATGATCTGGATTGTGTCAGCCTGTATGGAAACTTGCAGATCACCAAGGATCAGGAAGGTCTTAAGGCTGCCAAGGTTTTGCAGGCTTTTGTAAATGATGTGGTGCAGCAACTGGAAAATACTGTAGATCTGCCAGAAAAGCTGCAGCGGGATGATCTGGACGAAATTGAAAATCCATTTTTATAAGATTTTTTCATTTGTTGGAGAATGTTCCATCTGGAACCAGACACAAAGCCCAATATTCCTATTGGGCTTTTTACTGTTTTTAGTCTCAGTATTGCAGCGTCTCAAGCTGTCTGAGCCAAAGATTCTAAGCGCCATTGTTGTGGCGTCAGCTGGGTCCATTGCTTAAATGCCCGCTGAAATGCACTCTGCTCGGAGTAACCAAGCAGCATGGAAATTTCCTGTAAGCTTAAATGCGGATCTTTCAGATATTGCATTGCCATCATAGAGCGGATTTCCTGCATGCATTGCTGATAGGTTTTACCCTGCTTTTGCAAATGTCGTTGTAACTGACGGACAGAGAATTTTATTTGCTGGGCAATATGTTCAATCTGGAACTGGTTTTTTTGCAGGCCCACCAGAATCGCCTGCTGTAACTGCTGGTCAACTTGGGTGGAATTGGGGAATTTTTCCAGTAAAGCTTCAGCTTGTTGTTTCAGAAGCTTTTGTAGGGTCTGATCACCCTGTTTTAAAGGCGTAGACAGCTCGCTGACCGGCATCAGGACTTGAGTCTTGGCTTGACCGAAACGAACCTTGCAGCGGAAATACTGTTCATACAATGCTATATTTTTGGGTGTTGGATGCTGAAAATGCACTTCATGCAGATGCAGATGATTATTATCCAGAATATTCGATTTAATAAATTCGATCATGAGTGCAATCGCGATTTCATCGGTCAGTTGCGTACTCATCTTAAAAGGAACCTCACCCCAGGCAATCGAAAGATGATCTCCTTGCCCCTGGATTTGTAGCGGGCTACCATCATAGATCAGGCGATGGTAGTCATGATAGCGCATGAAGGCTTCACCCAGCGTGTCACTGGAAAGTGCCAGATAACCGATAATCCCGAGATGTTTAGTCTCGACCAGTTGCGCAATTTCCAGGCCCAAAGCCGGGCGCTGCAGCTGTTGATCAAGTGTCGTCAGCAGATCACGCCACAGAGTAAAATCAAAGCGTTCCAGATTTTGAATGGCCAATAATTTCTCAGGGACTTCGAGCTGTTTCAGCTGATAATAGTCCAAAAGTAAATGTCCTAAACCACCGTATATCGAGCCTACGTAGTTTTTTAGAACCAGCATTTTTTAATTCTTTTATTTTGTCGTATTTTGTCAATCATATTGAATATTTTGGTCAATATCTAGTCTTTTACTTAGCCTATATTGAAAAATAGACCAAGAGGTAAAAGATCATGTGGAAAGGTTTTCTGGCAGGACTCGTCGTTGCCAATGGATTTGAATGGTTTGCGCATAAATATGTGTTACATGGAATTCACCGCCAAGGACAGAGCCGCTATAGTCCGGTTCCAGAAAGCATGTGTTCGCATTGGGAACATCACCGCATTGTGCGTAAAACGGAATTTTCCGATTTCGGTTATGTAGAAGGACTGAACAACTGGCGTACCCGCAATGAAATTGCTTCTCTTGCCGTGGTTGCTACAGTCTTTGGATTGACGTTTTATCCTTTTTCCAAAGGGATGACGCTGGCCGTATTATATAGTGCAGGCAATTATTATTATCGGCATCGTCGTGCCCATCTGGAGCCAGAATGGGCCAAAAAAAAGCTGCCTTGGCATTATGATCATCACATGAATAGTAATCAGGATGCCAACTGGTGTGTGACCAAACCCTGGTTCGACTATCTGCTGGGTACCCGGGTGATTTCCTCCGCAGATTTACAGGAGCAGAACCCTTTAGGTATGGTATTGCCTGCACCGATCTCGAAAAAACTGAACTATTGGGCAGACCGTTATTTTCCAGCCAAGTGGGCAGAAACTCCGGCTAAAATTGCTAAAAATCCTGCGACCAATCACTTAAATAGGCCATTAAATCGCTAAAACCCGGTTCTTGTCGTGATTTGTCAATAAAATGCAGATGTATTGTCAATATTATCCTTTTGATTTGGCCTATATTCACGGTTGTTGGTGAGTGAAGCCACATACTTATATGTTTTAGGTGTAATGAATTATTTTGAATACCAAGCGCTGTGGTCTAATCTTGGTTTTTACAGGGAGTCGCGAGACTCCTTTTTTTTTATTTAATTTTTACTTTTGAATATCGGTCAAAATAGAGCGATCTTGTTCATCCTCATACTGGGGTGAATATTGAAAGAAAATAACGTCCTTTATATTTAAGCTGCTCAGCACTGGAAAGCTTCGCGCTGTCCGGCGGCTATTGATCAATAACAATCCCTAAATATCATTTTGAACATACAAGTCCTTTTCTATTAACTCTTTTTTGTCGTGTTTGCTGTTCTGCTTTAATCCACAGAACGATGGATATACTTTTTCAAAGCAGTCATCATTAGAGCAAACCCGGATGTGCCACAGATGATGAGAGTATTTTCCAAATGATTTATTGCCTAGGCTTATCCTGTAGAAATAAAAAAGAGCATCGTTGTGATGCTCTTTTTTTAAATAGGAATTCGTTTTTGAATTAAAGGCGCATTTCAATGCCTTGCGCTGCCATATAGGCTTTGGCTTCAGGAATGGTATGTTGACCAAAATGGAAAATTGACGCTGCCAGTACCGCATCAGCACCGCCATGAATAATCCCGTCTGCCAGATGTTGTAAATTTCCTACACCGCCAGAGGCAATAGTCGGTACAGTGACGCGGTCATTGATAGCACGCATCAGGGCGATGTCATAACCGGCTTTGGTGCCGTCGGCATCCATTGAGGTAATCAGGAGTTCACCTGCGCCGTAATTGGCCATTTGTTCTGCCCATTCCAAGGCATCAATGCCGGTCGGTTTGCGGCCGCCGTGGGTGAAAATTTCCCATTTATCTTCGCCGGTTTTTTTGGCATCAATGGCGACCACGATACATTGTGCGCCAAAACGTTGTGATGCTTCCTGGACAAATTCCGGATTAAATACTGCTGCCGAGTTGATGCTGACTTTATCTGCACCAGCATTGAGTAGCAAACGGATATCTTCGACTTTACGCACACCGCCACCGACCGTCAGGGGGACGAAAACCGATTCAGCCATACGTTCTACAGTACGGTAAGTGGTGTCGCGTCCATGATGTGTAGCGGTAATATCAAGGAAAGTAATTTCATCGGCACCTTGTTCGTTATAACGACGTGCGACCTCAACTGGGTCACCTGCATCACGAATATCAAGGAATTGAACACCCTTGACCACACGACCATTATCAACGTCGAGGCAAGGAATAATACGTTTAGCTAGCATAAATTTTTCCAATTATTACAGCCGATTATGAAACTCACCCACGCAAGCGCTACACCTTGGCAGATGGAAACGGTATTCTAGCAAAATTATGTAAGTTTTTTCGCAGGTTTTCTATGTCGGTTTATACCACTTTGACTTTAAAGGAAGTTCAGGATTTTGCAGCGCCCTACGGTTTAAAGGCGGTTGATCTGATTCCGATTCAAGGCGGTATTCAAAATACCAACTATTTTTTGGTCTGCGAAGACGCACACTATGTGCTGACCGTGTTTGAGGATATGGATGAACAGGCGGCAGGGGAACTTGTGCCTGTATTACAACATTTGGGCAAAGCAGGCTTGGCCGTTCCGGTGCCTTTATCGCATTCAGGCAAGGCTATTCATAGTATTAAAGATAAACCGGCACAGATTGCACCGCGCCTGTTGGGTAAGCATCCCATGCCATCGACCGTGGCACAAGTTGAAGCAATTGCAGTGGCGCAGGCAAAAATGCATGTGGCATTGCAGGACTTCAAATTAGAACGTAATTTCGTGCGTGATCATGCGTATTGGCTGACCGTGTCCCAAGAAATCAAACCAAGTTTAAGTCCGGCCGATAAAGTATTGCTCGGCAAGCTTTTAGGCCTGTATGACGCTTTAACAGCAGTCTATCCAGATCGTCCACGTGGCTTTATTCATTCCGATCTGTTCCGGGACAATACCTTATTTGAGGGTGATCAACTCAACGGTATTCTGGATTTTTATGAACTAAACAAAGATGAATTTTTATTTGATATCGCGATTACTTTAAATGACTTTTGCACCAACTATCCGGATGTCACTTTAAACGAAGAAAAAGCCATTGTCTTTTTAAATGCCTATGAAAGCGTCCGCCCCTTAACAGCAGATGAAAAATCATGTTTAGAGTTGTACTTGGCCATGGCCGCAGGTCGCTTCTGGATGATGCGGTTACAGGTGGCACAGCGTAACGCGGCCTTGGGTCGTACTGGCGAAGATATTTTGCAAAAAAATCCAGTCGAGATGCGTAATATGTTGATTGAGCGATTAAAATTCGTTACAGCTTAAATATTTAAAATTTATAAAGACAAAAGGACAGGGGATATGCGCGATCAGGGGCGTTTAGTAGAGTGGTTTGATGACAAGGGTTATGGCTTTATTCAGCCCAATGATTCGGCCAAAGATCGCGTATTTCTGCATATCAAGGACTTTGCCAAGCAAGGTCCGCGTCCGATTGTCGGCTGTGCCTTAGATTACACGGTCATTTTAGATGAGCGCGGACGATACAAAGCACAGCAGGTCATGTATCTGAAAGCATCGCAAACCAAAACGTCTCAGGCTAAATTCAAACCCTCCAAGCAACAGCAGTCACAGAAATTACAACCGATGCAGATTGCCTGTGTGGTTTATATTCTGTTGCTGACCGCATTGACTTTGGGCGGTCTGCTCAGCGGACTGGTCTTGTTGCTGATCAGTTTGATGAATGCATTGAGTTACTGGTTGTATGCGCAGGACAAGGAAGCGGCGCAATCGGGTAAGCAACGTATTCCGGAAAATACCCTGCATCTGGTGGCTTTTTTAGGTGGTTGGCCAGCAGCCTGGTTAGCCCAGCAAAAACTGCGACATAAAACACAAAAACAACCGTTCCGACAGATATATTTTTGTACTATAGCCTTTAACATCATTTTGATTATATGGCTAATTTCCCCATTTAACAGTTTAAATATTTAGGGGAAAGATCAGGAGGGGACGTGAACTATTCCATTGATAAAGACCCAAATCGCACACTGACTTTTGCACTGTACATTCTATATATTGTGGCCATTTTTAGTGCTGGCCTTTTGGCTGTCGTGGCGTTGATCATTAACTATGTCAAACGTCGCGATGTGCGTGGTTCAATTTTTGAAAGCCACTTCACCTGGCAGATCCGCAGTTTCTGGTGGTATCTGGTCTGGAATATCATTGCCTTTATTCCATTTTTGTTTCTGTTCTTTACTGGCGAAGATCCGAACCTGTTTGCAGGCGTGGCATTTGGTGCATCCGCTTTCTGTTTGTTGGTGGTCTTTCTGGCCTGGATCTGGATTGTGTATCGGGCGATTCGTGGCATCATGCGCTTGAATGACAATCGACCGATGTATAAATCCTAAATTTTATTGTAGAAAAAGCAGCCAAAGTGCTGCTTTTTTTATGCCTCATGTAATAGAACGGATTCCGGCTGTCCGCATAGGCTGAAAAAAATTACCAACTCGCACCACTTTTATTCAAGCTTGCTCTATTTTAGTGAGCAATTCTTATCATCATTGAACATAATGACGAACATTGCTAAATATTTTTAATTTTATAAATTTACATTTTTAATATTTAGACTTTACTTTTTTGTTTCATAAATTTACTTTTTTAATAAATATAGTTTACGTTTTTAATAAAGAAAACTTACATTAATGTACATTTATTTTTTTAAATTTAACAGGTCGAATTATTTTATTGTCGGGCTCATTTTTAATTTAAGAATAAAAGCGACCACGACGGCGACGCATGCCTAAAACATGAATAGCACGCACCAGAACCGCATAAGAAACTGCATAACCAAAGCGCTGTTCAAATATTGGAACCAAATCACTAATATTTTGAAATTTTAAAGATCTTACAAACACTTGAAATTCATTCCAATCTTTAATATGGCCCGGTGCGCCGCGATTTTTTACAGGTTTATGGACCAAGTCGCCAGTTTCTTCTTCAAGGCGGATCCATGCATCCAGAGTCACCCGAGAGATGCCAAATTCTTTACAGACAGCCACCTTGTAATCGGTCTTTTTATACATCTGAATGGCTGCAATTCGAGTTTCTAAATTGTACTTTGGCATTTTCTATCCTCACTCAATTTATTTATATTTTTATTATATGGCATAGTCATTGCAATTGAACAAATAACGAAAATAAATAATGTTCAGGTGACATCAATGGAAAAAGCACAAGTTGCTTTCAAAAAAATGTCTTTGTGGCAGGTCGTGATCATTGGTGTGGCATATATGACCCCGATGGTTGTTTTTGATACCTTTGGGATTGTTTCCGGCATCACTGAGGGACGTGTTCCACTCGCGTATATCCTTGCCTTAGGTGCCATGCTGTTAACGGCATTCAGCTATGCGCGATTTAGTCGCCAGACAGAAAAACCGGGCTCGGCTTATACTTATACGGCGGAATCTTGCGGGCCGAAAGCCGGTTTCTTTGTTGGCTGGTGTGCCTTAATGGATTATATATTGCTGCCGCTCGTGAATGCTTTACTGGCCGGGATCTATTTGGAAGCCCTGATTCCAGGCGTGCCATATTGGGTGTGGGTCTGTATCTTTACCGGTTTGGTGACCCTGATTAACTGTTTCCGCATTAATATCTTGGCGAACTTAAGCCTGATTTTTGTGGTGGCTCCCTTGATTTTAATGCTGCTGTTTATCTATCTGGTGATCAAGGGTATTGGTACGGAGCAAGGTTATCATCACGTCCTGACCATGACGCCATTATTGAACGGCGATAGCAGTATATTGCCGTTAATTGCCGGGGCATCAATTTTATGTTTCTCGTTTCTGGGCTTTGATGCCGTGACGACGATGTCACACGAAACTAGAGACCCGAAAAAAAATATTCCACGTGCTGTAATGCTGACCACGTTGACAGGCGGGGTGATTTTCTTCTCGGCATCGTGGTTTATCCAGTTGTATTTCCCCAGCAATGTCCGCTTTAACAACCCCGATGAAGCATTGCCTGAAATTGTGATGTATGTCGGTGGGGCACTGTTTCAGGCGGTGTTCCTCTGCGCGCAAATCATGAATACCTTTGCTTCAGGTTTGGCGACTCATGCCAGTGCCTCGCGTTTAATCCATATCATGGGACGTGACGGAATTTTCCATAAACGCACATTCGGTCAAGTGCATAACAAGTTGGGTACACCACTTTATGCCGTGCTGTTCATTGGCTTAACTTCACTCCTCGCCATCAGCCTTGATCTTGCGACAGTGGTGAGTATGGTGAGTTTCGGTGCCCTGATTGCCTTTACTGCAGTGAATTTCTCGGTATTTGTAAAATTTTTTGTTCAGGACAAACAGCGTCAAGGCTTAAAAAATGTCTTCCTTAACTTGGTTTTGCCCCTGCTTTCGGTGGGCGTGATGTTGGGTTTATGGATCAACCTGGAAATGTCAGCTTTGATCTGTGGCTGTATTTGGCTCGCAGTAGGCGTGCTGCTCTATATGTATAAGCGTCTGCGTAAACAGAATATTGTGATTAGTAGTGCTTACTAAGATCGAATCAATTGTATTGAAGTAATAGTGAGAAGATGAAATGAATAAACCAAAATTTATTGAAGATGTCGAGTTTAAAGCCAGTATTAATACACAGAGTGGCAAAGAGTGGAACTGGATTAATCCCAAACATGGCAATTTTGAACATCCTGCCAATTACTATGAAAGCTCACTCGAAACTGGGCATGCGTTTCCAGGTTTAAATGCCGATCTTGAATGTGATGTGGTGGTGATTGGTGGTGGGCTACTTGGAGCATCGACAGCACTCCATCTGTCTGAACATGGCATAGATACCATTTTGGTAGAAAAAAATCGCATTGGTGGCGCTGCTTCAGGACGTAATGGTGGACAGCTCACACCGGGGCTAGCGCGTTGGGAAGCGTCAGAAATGATTGAGCATTTCAGCTATGCAGATGCAAAAAAACTCTGGCACTTTAGCTCTACTGAAGCGATGTCTTTAATCGATGACATTGCAGAAAAATACCAACTTGAGCTACAGCGTAAACGTGGACATATTACCGCAGCAGTGCATGAAGGGCACTTGGTTGGTTTAACTCAAGGGGCAGATGCACGTAAATTTTTAGGTGAAGACCACACCAAAATTGTCGGTGAGCATGAGCTGAAACAGCATATTGCTTCAGAGAATTATTGTGGTGGTCTAATTGACTCGCTGGGGGGACATATCCATCCACTCGCACTGAACCGTGGACTGGTTTATGGCTTCTGCCAAAACGGTGGACAGGTGTTTGAGCAAACTGAAGTGGTGTCAGTAGAAGAGCGTGAAGATGGGATTTATGTCACGACCATAAGTGGCGTAATAAAAGCGCGTAAGAGTGTGGTCATGGGCGTACATCATGCTTCGTTTAAACTGCTGCAAAAGAACAATCGAACCACAATTCCATTTTATACTTATGTATGTACCACAGCCCCTTTAGAAGTAAATTTAAAAGAGCTATTGCCAACCGATGCGCCTGTCTACGACACCCAGTTCCAGATTGATTATTACCGGGGTGTGTCTCAAAACCGAATTTTATTTGGTGGTGAAGGGACAGGTTCGTGTTGGAGTCCTGAAAAAACCCATCAGTATTTGTTAGGTCGAATTCAGCATGTATTCCCACAATTAAAACAGGTTGAGCTGGATTTTGTCTGGAGTGGAACCACGGATCTGACCATGAATGGTGCAGCCGACAGCCGTAAATTTGGCAATAAATTCCCGATTTATGCCGTGCAAGGCTGGAGTGGGCATGGTGTGGCGCAAACGGTGCGTATCGGTAAAGCGATTGCAGATGATTTCTGTGGCAAGGCAGATGATTTCAATATGCTGACCACTATTCAGCATCAGGATATGTTGTTTGGTCGCACACTTGCCCCTGTGGTGATTCCAATTGCCAAAACTGCCTATGGACTGGGAGTACTGGTGAATCCGGGCAAGATGGTGTCTTTCTAAAATTAAATACAAATATAAAAAATTCTCCTTTCTTAAAAGGGGAATTTAGGGGGATTAAAAATAGGAAATTAAGTGATTTATTCTTTTATTTTCCGCTTTAAAAACTTCGGTTTCCATTCACTGGCAATTACGCCCAGTACCACCATTAATCCGCCCAACAGTGCCAGTGCAGGTAAGCGTTCTCCTGCAAGTCGGCCAAAAAGTGCTGCCCATACCGGTTCACCGGCATAGATAATTGCTGCCTGTGATGCATCTACCCTACGTTGTGCCCAGTTCATGACCAGTTGAATCATCGCACTGGCAATGCCTAAACCGACTAAAATGCCTGCCAGATGCCAGTGAAATTCAGGTAGCTGAGATTCACCTAAAACAGGTGCAATCATAAAGCAGAACAAGGACGCAAAAATCAGTTGCAGCACTGTGACCCGGCGTACATTCACCTGCTCAGCAAAATAACTGATCAAAATAATCTCCAGGGCAATGGCAATGGAGCCAAGTAAAGTCAAAGTTTGTCCAAAACTGAGCTGAATTGCTGCAAAGCCATTACCAGTCAAAAACAGCAGCCCGATAAAGGCAAACAATGCCCCGATCCAGGTCATCACCTGAGGTTTTTGACTAAACAGCAGCCAGAGCAGGATTGGTACCAGTGGAACATACAAGGCGGTTAAAAAAGCAGACTCGCTGCTGCTAATCGTTTGCAATCCCACGGTTTGGGTGCCGTAACCGATGGCGATCATGAGCCCAATCACCGCGCCGGCAATAATCTCCTTGAGGGTCATACCTTTTAAAGATTTTAATGAGATCAGGGTCACGGCAATGGCGGCTGCAGCAAAACGCAGCCCAACAAACATAATCGGACTGCTAAAATTCAGCCCGTATTGTACAGTAATAAAACTGCCGCCCCAGATCAGGGTAATCAGAATTAAAGCAAGCTGCGGAAGTTTGGCTGCCAGAGCGGGAGAGCGAAAAGTGGAGATGAGGGTCGACATATCAGGAGATCGGAAAATAACAAATAAAAAAGAGGTCCGAAGACCTCTTGTGCAGCAGGCTTAATTATAGCGCCTGTTGTTCATCTAGCAATAACTGCGCTTCACGCAGGCTTAATGTACCTTCGTAAATGGCACGACCAGTAATAGCACCTAGAATGCCCGGCTGATCTTTCAGGTTACGGACGTCATCCATATTGGTTACGCCGCCTGAAGCAATCACAGGTAAACCTGAATATTGTGCCAGATTTACGGTTTGCTCAATATTCACACCCTGCATCATGCCATCACGGGCAATGTCAGTATAGACAATGCTGGATACGCCCGCATCGGCAAAACGCTTGGCCAGATCTGTCGCTTTGACATCCGTCACATTGGCCCAGCCATCGGTTGCCACCATGCCATTCATGGCATCAATGCCGACAATGATATGACCCGCGAATTTTTTGCATGCTTCTTCCACAAATTCAGGATCCTGAACTGCTTTGGTACCAATAATCACAAAAGATACGCCTGCTTGCAGATAATGCTCGATGGTTTCCATCGAACGGATACCGCCGCCAATCTGGATCGGTAAATCTGGCTGCGCTCTGGCAATGGCTTCAACCACTGGCTTATGGATAGGCGTACCTGCGAAAGCACCGTTTAAATCCACTAAATGCAAGCGGCGAGCGCCTTCATTTACCCAATGCTGTGCTGTTGCGACCGGATCGTCAGAAAATACGGTATCGTCTTCCATACGACCTTGTTTTAAACGGACACATTTGCCATCTTTCAGGTCAATTGCAGGGATGATCAGCATGCTTTCGCTCCTTGCTTAATCTTTAGAATGAATTTGAGTGAGTTCATCTTAGCAAATAAAGTCGAAATTTCTAACTCTTAAACAGTATCAATAAAGAAAACCTGTCCGAAGACAGGTCGCAGTCAGGTAATTTATTTTTATCCTTTTAATGATTCAGCGACTGCGCATACGATCTGCTGTATTTTCACTGTCACACTGATTAGACATAGCTATAAGTTTGAGACAGATGGTCTAGTGAATTGACTTGGCCCAGCTGCGCTCCCAACTCATAAAGTCCCTGATTGACTGTACTGACAGTTTCACCCACTAAACCGACCACCGCACCTGCAACTGGCAGGCTGGTCGCGACGTCCGTGACCGGAACCAGGTCATTGAGCAGGGCATCCAGTGTGCCCGATACATCCTGAATTACGCCGCCGACACTGGCGACCGGATTTTCTAGGGTATTGTTAATCAGCTCGAGTGGAGTGATTGCTGCCACATATTGTCCGGTTTCATCGACCAGACCACTTAGATTGTTGCCAGTCTGCCCAACCGCGGTCACCACATCACCCAGGATCGGTAAGTTAGCCAATGGAGCAGTCAATGGAGCCGTAGCGGCAAGCACACTGTCCAGAATGTCAGATACACCCCCTAGACCCTGACCCAGCAGATCAGTTGTACCATTCAAGGCAGTATTAACACCGCCTGCCTGCAATCCACTGGTCCGAGATGGCATGTACACCTGCGCTGACGCCACTGACCAGACCAGTGCTGACATTCAGGACGGTCGATAGCAGATCTCCGACAACGGGCAGTGCACCGAGCTGAGCGCTAAGAGGCGCAGTCAGATCCGATACGGTTGATACCACTTCATCTACCACGGTGATCACCGTTTTAGTCAGCACACCCAGTGCGGTCGTAATCCCTTGCAGTGCCAGACTCAGCACGCCACTGATTTTTTCACTCAATAAACTGAACATGTGTATTAACCCTCTAGAACATGCACATCCTGATCGGATGATGAATAAGATGGTTCATGTTTTAGCAAATTTTTTAATAAAAAACAGAGCGGAGAAACTGCAAATAGATCATGAAAAATAAAGAAATTATAAAAAGTTGAATATATTCAAATTGCTAAGTTTGAGAATGGTTATTGTTTTAAAATGTAAATAAAATCAGTAAATTAATTTGAATTTTATAGTGCTTTTTGAGATTTTATGCCTCAAGATTGGGCATGATTCTATCTGAAGTTAAGTTCCAAGTTAAAGAGACGCTGAAAGTTGCTAAATTCACTTGGAATGGGTATTTAAGTAGTCTTAATATTGCCAACTTTTGGGGCGGAATCTGATTTACACAAAGTTACATTGTTGCAGTGTGCTGAAGACATTAAAGCCTTGACGAAGGGCGTAGACGTAATTTCAGTGATGTATTCGGAATCTCTTTGGGGAGTAGATTTCGGCGCAGCAATTCTTCAAATACCAACACTGGCGCATAGGCATCTGCAGCTGCATAGTCAATCTGGGCTGCACTTAAGTTTTTGCTGGCCCAATTGGAAGTGCTAATCCGTTTCGATTTAGGAAAATTTAGTCCAAATAACAGGGCGATGGCATTTTTCAGTCCGACCGGATTTTTTAGCCCCAAATAACCAAAGCATTTCGACAGCTCAATCACGCTATTCAGTTCTATGCCTCGTTTACGAAACAGATGCGCATCATTTTTCAGGCCAAAACCAACCTTGATCTGATCACGATTGGCAAAAATTGGTGCAAGAAAAGCCCAGATGGCCGGGTTCATTTGAAATAAATAGGCTTTGTCTAGAGTGGCCAGCTGAATCAGATGTGGCCCGGTAGAGATTTCACCGACTTTAAAGGTCGGTTTGGATTCAGAATCAAAGCCAAATAGTGCACAGCTTTTCAGCTCCTGTTCAACAGCCAGACATTGTTCCAGACTATGAATAAGTTGAATCTGCTGCATGGGAAGATTTTGAAATACAGGAAAGGCCTGAATCTGTTCTTTGCTCGGCAGTATTGTCGGCTGGAGCGCTTCCATAATTATCAATAGTTCACTGGATCTGGGCACTCAGCTTAATTACTTTTCGACGTTTAAGCAAAAATAAAGCCTAGATTGACCAGCGGAATGAGGATCAGGAGCGACAAGGCCATCAGCATGTTCCAGCCAGATAAGACAGGCGGTCAAAACATCCATTTGGGCTTAAGGCTGATTCACGAGTGTGAGAGTATTGATACATTATTTTATTCCCATATGCTTTAATTATTGTTTAAATATAAGGGCTTGACTAAGCAGAATAATAATTCTAGTGACTAAGAAATAGTCATGAT
This sequence comes from Acinetobacter sp. YH12105, assembly GCF_013419095.1. Classification (NCBI taxonomy): domain Bacteria; kingdom Pseudomonadati; phylum Pseudomonadota; class Gammaproteobacteria; order Moraxellales; family Moraxellaceae; genus Acinetobacter; species Acinetobacter sp. YH12105. The sequence continues at coordinate 33,875 of NZ_VPAU01000010.1, read as the reverse complement.
TCTGGCGGTAGATTAAGCTGAACGAATAAAAAAGCCCGCAATCTGCGAGCTTTTTAAGTGAAAGGAAAATCAGATTTTCCAGTCCACAAAGTTTTTCAGTAATTGCAAACCTGCGGTATGGCTCTTTTCCGGATGGAACTGGGTCGCGAACAGGTTTTCTTGATGAATCGCGGTACAGAACTCGATGCCATAGGTACAGCTGGCAGCCACCAGCTCTGAATCTTGTGGCTCGACATAGTAGCTATGTACAAAGTAGAACCGCGCATCCTGTTCAATATTGTTCCACATCGGATGGTCTGGATTGGCCTGATGTACCTGATTCCAGCCCATATGTGGCACTTTTAGACCGGCCATTTCCGGGAAATGCTTGACCGCACCTTTGAAAATACCCAGCGCATTTGTGCCACCATTCTCTTCAGAATGCTGCATCAAGGCCTGCATACCGACACAGATTGCCAGTACCGGTTTGTTAAATACTGCAGAGCGTACCACTTCATCGATGCCTGCTTCATGCATACCTTGCATACAGTCACGCATGGCGCCCACACCCGGAAAGACAATTTTGTCTGCTTGCGCAATCAGTTTGGGATCATTGGTCACATCAACCGTGGCGCCGACATGTTCGAGTGCTTTTGCCGCAGAGTGCAAATTTCCCATGCCATAATCAAGAAGGGCAATACGGGTCATTACAGCGTTCCTTTGGTTGAAGCGACCGTGTTCGCAGCACGCGGATCCACTTCACAGGCCATACGCAGCGCACGCGCAAAAGCTTTAAATACGCTTTCGATCTGGTGATGGCTGTTTTTGCCCTTCAGGTTGTCGATATGCACCGTCATCAATGAATGATTGACAAAGCCCTGGAAGAATTCAGAGAATAAATCCACATCAAAACGGCCGATCATGGCACGGGTAAATGGAATATCCATAAACAGGCCTGGACGACCAGACAGATCCACCACAACACGGCTTAAAGATTCATCGAGTGGTGCATAAAAGTGACCGTAGCGTTTCAGGCCTTTTTTATCGCCCAGCGCTTGTGCAAAAGCCTGACCCAAGGTAATACCACAGTCTTCTACGGTATGATGGTCATCAATTTCCAGATCGCCTTCACAATGAATATCAATATCAAACAAACCATGACGCTTGATTTGATCAATCATATGGTCTAAAAATGGAATACCCGTGTTTAAGGTGCCTTGACCAGTACCGTCGAGATTCAAACGAACTCGAATTTTGGTTTCGTTGGTATTTCTTACCACTTCACTGATACGATCTGTCATAGACACGTTCCTCAAATACGTCAAAATGATTGATGTAGAAAATATTTTCGCCGTGACGACGTCACCGCATATTAGATTGCTCAGGAGGGTTTATCAATGCCTATTACCGTACATGCTTATACTTCTTTAGAAAATGATGAAGTGCGCAGCCAGCTTGAGCGACTGTATGACACTAGCCCTGAATTTAGCGATGGGGCAGATGCCATGGAACAACTAGAGCAAAACCTTACACAGTATACCTCAGTTTATAGTGCAGAATTTAATACCAAGATTATCGGGGCAATCTGGTGCACCGGACAGGGAGAAAGCCGGATTCTGGAAAATATCGTGGTGCATCCGGCCAACCGCGGGCGTGGCGTTGCAGAAAGGCTGGTCAGTGAAGTCTGCCGCATGGAAGAAGAAAAAGGGGTCAAGAATTTTGTGCCGGGGTGTGGTGCCATCCATCGTTGTCTGGCCAATCTGGAAAAAATCTAAAAATAGATCAAGCAGTCGCAGCCTTCGGGCTGCTTTTTTGTAAATAAGACCGCAGATTTGTTTTATTGGTGAAGTCTTTGGTAAAAACTGTTTAATTTATGACTCAAATTGATGCGAGTTGATGGAAAAGTAAACATTTGATGAAAATTATTCTCTGCGCTCTTGACGATTTAAAGCTGAAACTGTTTAATACGCGACATCGGCGTGATAGCTCAGTAGGTAGAGCAACGGATTGAAAATCCGTGTGTCCCCAGTTCGATCCTGGGTCTCGCCACCATATTTTAAAACATTTTAAAGTTTTCAATCCCTGATCCCATCAGGGATTTTTTTTAGACCAAAATTCAGTCATTCAATTATTTTTTTTATAATTTTGATTGACTAATGCAGCCAGATACGGCTTAATACACCGCATCGGCGTGATAGCTCAGTAGGTAGAGCAACGGATTGAAAATCCGTGTGTCCCCAGTTCGATCCTGGGTCTCGCCACCATATTCAAAAAATCCTCAAACCATGTTTGGGGATTTTTTTTGTCTGTAATGTTTGCCTACAACAAAATCAGATCAGAATTAAATCTATATTTTCTGATCTTCCCTGCTGTATTTTTTCTATTTTTATTCTGTTTATTCATGATTGACCGTTTATCAAACTTAACAATAGGCGCTTGTATTACTTGTAAGCTTTCAATCTGAAGCTTTCCTATTGTCCAAATGAGGGCTAAATCATGAATCTCCTAAAGCCGAGCATACTGGGCCTGATCACGGTCTGTGCTGCCTTTACACTGCCGATATTCAGCCATGCTGTACCTGCCACTGTGTCTGATCCGGTGGTATTGCCGACACTCACTGTCATGGCCGAACCGGAACTGCGCGCCGTGACTGAAAAAATGATGCCTTATCAGGAACAGAACAGCCAACTTAAGGTCCTGCAAATGCGTCTGATGAAAATCGAACGTGATATTCAGGCCTATAGCGTAGATGGCGACATTGCTGCGAATATTGATGTAATGCGGTCGCCGGTCGCCCCTGATCTGGATAGTCTGCCTGTGGTATTTCGTGAATATGTACTGGCAATAGCACAGGGCTTACAGTCTTCAGACCCAAGAAATGGTGTGTATGTCTTGCTGCAACCCTTTGGTATTAACAGGGATGCCACCAACGTGCAAATCGTACGTGAACAATTTGACCCAAATCGACTCAGCCTGAGCTTGCCATTTGATTCCAGATAATCGTTGTTGACAGCCTGAAGGCTTGGGTCTGCAGGATCAGCCAGCAGAAGATTTCGGATTAAATTACTTTTCGGGCACGATGATTCTTGCCTGAGCAGGCCATATGAGCGGTCAAACCAAATCTCTTGAATTGGGTCTAAAAAATAAGCATAGTGTGTATTATCAATAAGATCTGACCGACAGAGCTGGAGCGTGTACATGCCGCGTGTTTTTATGATATTAGCCGCTGTTACGCTGGCAATTTTTATTGGACTGTTTTATCAAAATTCTATCCAGCAAAAACATCAGGCCGAGTTGCTCGAGTATGAAACCGTGCTGGAAGAAAAAACCCAGAGCATTGTAAGGCAAGCACAGGACTGGTCTAAACCGATTCAGCTTGAGCTTGAGGATGATCGTCTGGATGGGGACTATGCCATCATGGCCGAATTTATGCTGGGTCAACTACGGGACAGTGCCGAGGAGCGCAATCAGTATCTACGCGACCTGAAAGCGGCCAACTGGCAGAATTTTCTGGATATTGACCGTCTGGCCAAGGATCAGGCACAAGACTATAAAGAAACCGAAGCCATGCTCAAGCAAGTGCATCAAATTGTGAACAGCTATCAGCAGCAAATTCAGCAGCGTGATGCCGAGCTGATCAATAAGGCACAGCAACTGGATATTAAAAACCGTTATCGCCAGCAGCTGATCGCGAACCTGCAAGCCGATCAACAGCAAAGTAATGCCCATGCGATCTTTGTGATTGAGAAACAAAGTCTGGCCAAGGCAGATGCCTTATTTGCCGTATTGAAAAAGCATAAATGGCAAAAGAAAAATAAAACTTTTATGTTTTATGAAGATAAAGCCGTGAAAGAGTTTAATGCGCTGTATAAAGAAATATTAAACCTGAATAAACAGATGCAACAGATTGCGACAGCAAACCAGAAAGCGGTTGAAAACAAGTTATAACCCTGTAGGCGATCACAGGATTGCCACATGACTGTCATCTGCTGTTCAAACTTAGTGCTTAAATTGAATGTGTCGCACAGATCACGACATAACATTTAAGCAGGTGAGTCATGCAAACAATTCAGGTTTTTGCTGATATTCAGCAGGTGTACGGTGAGTTTGTCGCAAATAAAATATGTCCAAAACTACAAAGTCTGAATAATGAGGGCAGGAGCCGATTTTTCTTGAATCAATATTTCAAGCTGATAGAGGACTGGCACTATACTGAACAGATTGTGATCCAGTTTAATCAGCAGTATTTCAGTCTGGATCTGGAAGGCGCGCCGGATTTTATGGATCAGGAAAATTATATGCGCTGGCTACAATCAGAACTATTGCATTAATCCAGTCACCCTATTCATTCTCTGGCTAAACTCAAGCTGTCGATCGAGGCAGCTTTTTTATTTTCCAGATTTGGTCTGCATCTTGCTGCTGTATTGGCACAGCGTAAATAAGCGCTGATTCCAATTCCGGCCTGAACCAGCTATGCTGAAATGAATAAAACCGTCGCTATAAGCATGACAGGCGGCGCATGCATGAGATGGAGGGCGATATTGATGCAAGAACTGATTTGTTATAAGGAACTTCCGGTCTGGACAGAAAAGAGTATTCCTCAGGGCTTCAAGAATCAGCACAATACCAAAGCAGGGACTTGGGCCAAACTGACGTTACTTAAAGGTGAGTTGCATTTTGCCATGCTGGAAGCATCCGGTGCGGTGCAATCTGAACATGTGTTTACACCAGCGCAGCAACCGCCATTTATTGAACCTGAGGCTTGGCACAAGATTGTTTCTGCCAGCGAGGATGTCGAATGCCAGCTGCGTTTTTATTGCCGGCCTGAAGATTACTTCATCAAAAAATATCAGTTGAATCCTACCCATTCTGAAGTACTGGCTGCCATGCCCTATTTAAAGGGTGGCCGTGCGCTGGACGTCGGTTGCGGTACAGGACGTAATGCACTGTATTTAAGTCAGAATGGTTTTAATGTCGAAGCCTGGGATGTCAATGAAAACAGTTTGCAGACCTTAAGACAGATTGTGCAGACGGAGCACATTGATCACTTGCAGATCCAGCGCCGTGATCTCAACACAGATACCAGTATTACAGGCCAGTATGACTTCATTTACTGTACCGTGGTGATGATGTTCCTTGAGGCGAAAACCATTCCACCGCTCATTGCACAGATGCAGCAGGCGACCGTGCCGGGTGGTTATAATCTGATTGTCTGTGCGATGGATACGCCAGAGATTCCGGTACAGCCCGATTTTTCATTTAGCTTTAAGCCGGGCGAGTTACGGGCTTATTATGAGGACTGGAAGATTGTGAAATACAATGAAAATATTGGTGAGCTGCATCGGGTGGATGCGCAGGGCCAACGGATTAAACAGCATTTTGCGACCATGTTAGCGCAAAAGGTCGAATAAGTGCTTTAAGCTGCTGTTAAACTCTTGAATTAAAATGAGAGTGTTCAAAACAAAAAAAGATGTCGTAATGACATCTTTTTTATGCTCAAAAAATCTTAAGCAGCTTTTTTGAACCAAGAGAACCAGCCTTTTTTCTCAGCTTTTACGTCTGCTTGAGCAGCTTCGGCTTTCTCAGCAGCCGCTTCTTTTACTTCAGCAGCAGTTTCAACAGTTGCTTCTTTTGCTTCTGCTACTTCTGTTTTTGCAGCTTCAACTTGTTGTTCTGCGGTTGCTTGTGCAGTTTCTACTTGAGCAGTTGTTTCAGCTTTTACTGTTTCAACTTTCGCTTCAGTTGCTTGTTTTGCATCTGTAGCAGTGGCTTGAGCAGCTTCAACTTTTGCTTGCGCAGGTGCAACCGCTTCTGTAGCAACAGTTTGAACTGTAGTCGTTGTAGCAGCAGGTGCTACTTGAGTTTCAGTTGCCATTGCAGATGCAGAAGTTGCTACGATTGCAGTCGCAAGCATTGTTTTAAGCATGTTCATATAAACCCCTTAAGGAAGTAGGAAAAAAGAGGCTTGATCATACACTTATAAAATTTAAGTGATTTATAAATATAATTTTATTGGTTGAATTTTCCACTAATTTTACAAAGAAATAACATTCTTAAGAAGCTTAAATAATATATCAATCCATAATTGCTTTTAACAGATCAGATCTTAGGGGAATATGCGTCTGATTTTTTATTAGATATTGTAGAGCCAAAGCCTCATTCTTTTTATGTAATGTGTAACCATAGAAAAGAAAAACAATTCCTATTAAAATTATTATTCCCCAGATGAATGTCGAATATATTTTTTGAATTTTTTTATCTAAAAAGTAAAAGAAAAGTATTAAAAACCCTAAAATACAAGACCACATTAAAATAGTAATAATTAAAGTTTCTTCAATTGAGCTGGCTTTAGAGAAAATATTTACATTTACTGAAATAAAGGTAAAAAAAGCTGCAAAAAGTGCTATTGTCGTGAAGACTGAATTACGAGCATCTTTAATTTCATCTTCTGCTTTCAAAACAATTTTATCCAAGTCCTTAGTTTTATTTTTCACCTCTCTATTAATTTGATCTGTTGTAGAGGTAATGAGAGAACTTTCAATATTTTTAGATTGATCAGCTAATTGCTGTTCAATAGTTTTAATAATTTGATTTTTTAAAATTTTTGTCTGATTATTAATTTTCTTTTCACTGTTCTTTTCTAGAGCATTACTAAACTCGGCCAACTGACTAATATGTTCATTAAATTTTTCTTTAATGATTAATTCTATTTCTTGAGAAGTTATATTCGACTGAATTTTGTTCGTGGTCGAATTCTGTATAGAACTTATACTTTTATCGATAATTGAAGACGAACTTTGTTCAATAGATGGAGGAACAATAAATTGAGTTGAATTAGATTTGTTATTTGAGGTGGACATTTTAGCTTAATTTGTCCTCTATGAATTCGGAGTCTAGGAACTCTATACTTTCATTAACAAAAGTCTTTAGGCGGTCTTCACTAATAGCCTCTTTGTTATGTTGATCTGAATTGATATCTATAGTAATTAATATGGCCTTATGTTGTTGAAAATCATCAGTATCAGCATTTTTCAAATTTATTAAACTTGAATCTAATTGATAAACATAATTATATTCTAAATTTTGTACTTTCCTTCTTTCAACAAGTCTTATATTGCATTCACTATAATTTTGATTTTGTGAATTCATAAAATTTCTAGCAATATATTTAGCTGGCTCAGGATCAAGTTTATAATTTCTAGAAATTAAACCTAATCTAATAATTTCAAATGAAAATTTATTAATTAGACAGTCTGATAATTTAGTTATCAGACTGGAAAAATCTATAGCTGAAGAAATTTGTGTACTACTAATAGCAATCTGAAGTTGTTCAGCTGTTATATGTAACTTTACACTTCCTTCTTTGGTTTCCATGGTCATTCTTGGGATTTCATTAGGAACAGGAATGCCTGGTGGTATAGGAAAATAATTTGCTGGGGAAATAAAAGAGATCTTAGTAGTTTCTCTAATTGCAGCTGAAAGCATTTCTAGTTTTTCTGAGAGATTTTCCATCGGTTTGAATGTAAAGACAGAAATATACTCAATTGCTTTAACTGAATCGTCCATATTAATGTTGCATAGTTTATTTACAATGATTTATAACTTATTAAAAATATTCACACAAGCTAAAAAATAATTGAAATAAATAAAAAACCCCGCAAAAGCGGGGTTTTCTTTTATCTCAGTATCTAATTAAGCATTAAACACGTTCGATAATTGTCGCAATACCTTGGCCCAAACCAATACACATCGTCGCCAGACCAATTTGCGTATCTTGCTGTTCCATCACGTTAAGCAAAGACGTGGTAATACGTGCACCAGAACAACCAAGCGGGTGACCCAACGCAATCGCACCACCGTTATGGTTCACGATATCTTGCTTGTCATAAATGCCTAAGCCCTTAAGAACAGACAGACCTTGTGCCGCAAAGGCTTCGTTCAATTCAAAGGTTTGAATGTCAGAAATGGCAAGGCCAGCACGTTTCAAGGCTTTTTGCGTTGCCGGAACCGGGCCATAACCCATGATCGCAGCATCACAACCTGCAACTGCCATAGAGCGGATCACGGCACGTGGCTTAAGACCTAAGGCTTGTGCACGCTCATAAGACATGAGCAACATTGCAGAAGCACCATCAGACAAGGCTGAAGAGGTTGCCGCAGTCACTGTACCGCCTTTCGGATCGAACACTGGACGTAAAGCACGGAATGATTCGATGTTGGCATCCGGACGGATCACTTCATCGATATCACATAGAACTTTATAACCATCAGCGTTGTGACCTTCAATGCCCACAATCTCGTTCTGGAACAGACCGTTTTCAGTCGCAGCCCAGGCACGGCGATGTGATTCCACACCAAAGGCATCCTGTTCTTCACGGCTAATGCCATTCATACGACCCAGCATTTCCGCAGTCAAGCCCATCATATTTGATGCTTTGGCATAATGCTTAGACGCTTCCGGGTTCAGGTCGATACCGTGCATCATGCCCACATGGCCCATGTGCTCTACACCACCAATGATGAAGATATCACCCTGGTTGGTGGCAATTTGCGCAGCCGCAGTATGAATCGCCTGCATAGACGAGCCACACAAACGGTTCACGGTTTGACCAGCCACAGTTTTCGGCAAGTCTGCCAGTAATGCGATATTACGGGCAATGTTCATGCCTTGTTCCAGGGTCTGATTCACACAGCCCCAGATCACGTCTTCAACTTCATTCGGGTCGAATTCGTTACGTACCATCAGGGCACGGACAAGTTCAGCAGACAGGCTGTCTGCACGTACATTGCGGAACATACCGTTTTTGGTTTTACCCATTGCTGAACGTACGCCATCGACGATGACAACGTCACGTGGATTTAAAGTAGCCATTCACGTTGCTCCTTAACCGTAGAATTTTTTGTTGTTAGCAGCCATTTCACGCAACATTTCTGGCGCTTCATAAGCTTTACCAAGGTGCGCATACTTATTGCAAAGCGCAACATACTCAGCTACACCGGTTTGATCGATGTAACGGCATGGACCACCACGGAATGGAGGGAAACCGACACCCATGATCATTGCCATATCTGCTTCAGAAGCAGTCGCGACAATGTTGTCTTCCAGGCAACGAACCGTTTCGTTACAGAAAGCCAGCATCATACGGTCAATGATTTCCTGAGCGTCAAATTCACGTTTTTCCACAGTTGCAACAGAGGCCACAAGCTCATATGCAGTTGGATCAACCACTTTGGCTTTTTTGCCTTTACGGTCAAGCTCATACTTGTAGAAACCCACGTCGTTCTTTTGACCCAGACGTTTGTTCTCATACATGGTTTGAATCGAACCTTTGAAGTCCGGTTTCATACGATCCGGGAAGCCTTCAGCCATCACTTCTGCACCATGCACGCCAGTATCAATACCGACAACGTCCATCAGGTAAGCAGGGCCCATCGGCCAGCCGAATTTTTCCATCACTTTATCGATTTGCTGGAAATCAGCACCATCTTTAAGCAATAGGTCAAATGCACCGAAGTAAGGGAACAATACGCGGTTGACCAGGAAGCCCGGGCAGTCATTCACCACGATTGGTGTTTTACCCATTTTCTGAGCAAGTACCACAGTCGTTGCAATGGCTTCGTCAGAGGTCTTCGCGCCACGGATCACTTCAACCAAAGGCATCATATGTACCGGGTTAAAGAAGTGCATCCCCACGAAGTTCTCAGGACGTTGCAGGCTTTCAGCCAGACGCGTGATCGAAATCGTAGACGTATTTGAAGCAATGATGGTGTTCTCACGTACTGATTTTTCAGTATCAGCAAGTACAGCAGCTTTGATTTTAGGGTTTTCAGTTACCGCTTCAATCACGATATCCACTTCTTTAAACTCTTCCAGGCTTAAAGTCGGACGGATACGTGCAAGCGTTTCACCCATTTTCGCTGGTGTCATTTTTTTGCGTTCAACCTGTTTGGTCAACAGTTTGTTCGCTTCAGACATACCCAATGCAAGCTGTGGATTACCAATATCTTTCATGATGATTGGTGTGCCTTTGCTCGCCGCCTGATAAGCAATACCACCACCCATGATCCCAGCGCCAAGTACCGCCGCCTGGTTCACCGGATGCGCACCTTTTTCATAGCGCTTCGAGGTTTTTTTCACGATCTGGTCGTTCAGGAACAAACCGATCAATGCACCTGCTTGTGGCGTAACTGCAGCTTTGGCAAAGCCTTCAGCTTCAACTTTTAACGCGTCATCACGATGCAGGCTCGCACCGGCCTGTAATGAATCAAGCAGTAATTTTGGCGCCGGATATTGAGCCGGATTGGCCTTGGCCAAAACCATGCCTTTCGATGAGTTAAACGCCATCATCTGTTCAATCGGGCTGAGTTTAACCGGATCCAGTTTTTCCTGACGCTTGGTTCTCCAGTCTAAACGGCCATGAATCGCCTGTTTGACCAGATCAAGTGCAGCATCTTTAAGTTTGTCAGCAGCAACCACCGCATCTACAGCACCGTCTTTTAGTGCAGCAGCAGGCTTTTTCGGGTTGGCCATGGCCATCCATTCTACAGCATTGTCGATACCGATCAGACGGCTTAAACGCACTGTACCACCGAAGCCCGGGAAAATGCCCAGCTTGATTTCAGGCAGACCGACTTGCGCCTGTTCTGACATGACACGGTAGTCACACACCAGACACATTTCAAAACCGCCACCCAGTGCCATGCCATTAATGGCAGCCACTTTAGGAATGTCGAGATCTTCGAAGCTGTTGAAAATTTCATGTACCGGCATCGCCCAGTCAACAATTGCTTGTTCACCCTGAGCAAAGTTATCGCCGAATTCAGTGATATCGGCACCGACAATAAATGTAGATTTGCCTGAAGTGACAATCAGACCTTGAATATCGGCATGGGAGACGGCTTCAATAGCAGCCTTGAAATCTTCAATCGTTGCACGGTTGAATTTGTTAACAGACTCACCTTGTAAGTCAAAGCGGAATTCTGCAATCCCGTCCTCTAGCATTTGGACGGTAATGGCATTGCCAGCGTGGATCATGCCCTGATCTCCTTTATTTTGGAGGACTTCTAAGTTGATGTTGTGAAGCAAATGCGCATATCCCGCGCACTTTTAGACTTCGCTAATCTTACGATAACTATATCCAAAAAGAACATAACAAGTTGTATCAAGCCGTGACGCAAGGGTCATCAATTTTTGCCGAATCGATTCCATCTGCGCTGTATTTTTGTTGCCGTTTTTAACCACAGCCTGAACTAAAGATTCTGTTTCAATTCATTATTTTTTATCGATTAGCCTGATTGATATGGAGCAGGGTGGACAATATTCAAGGGCAGGCTTTGCTGCTATTTGGTCAATTCAGTCAATTATCGGCCTGTGGAACAAGGAAAATCAGGGCTGAATCTCGCTCAGTACATGGCGTGCAGGCATGTATAGATATTTTCGGATCAGCCGCAATAAAACTGCAGTTGATTGTTTTAGTCGAGGGTTTTCTGAGGATTTCAGCCCCAGCATGCCTATGTTGATGCTAGGCCTGAAATAACAGTGCTTCTGTTGAATATGACCTCTGTCATCTGGCACAGAATTGTTTATGATGATCAGGCACATAGATATGGGGATCTCGATGCAGGTATTTCGTTCCAAAAAAGACTGGTGGCTGGTCGCTTTTCTGATCTGTATGAGTGGCCTGTTACTGCAACTGCTGCTGACCATGCAGGCCAAAGGCACCCTGCAGCAATATCCACTGCACACCACCATCTACATTCTGACCATTATTATTCTGTGGTGGCCGCTGTGGAGTACGCGCTATGTGCTGGAAAATGGAGTGCTGAGTATTAAAAGCCTGTGGTTGAGCTGGCAGATTCCGTTGAGCGCCATCCAGTCCATCCAGCCGACAGATCACTCTATCATTGCACCGGCCTTGTCCTTAAAGCGTCTGCGGATTGACTATAGGGAAGACGGCGTGCAGAAATTTGTATTGGTTTCACCTACAGATCCGACCGCTTTTAGACAGGCAATTCAAGCAAATAAAACGGATAGTGAGTCTGCATGATTTAAGCTTTTGCTTGCTCAGGCAGAACCACAAATTGTCCATCGACACAGTCCAGATGCAGACTGAACTGCTCGGGCTGGCTTAAAAAATACAGCGCCAGAACCGGTTCCAGTTCGGTACGCAGCTTGCGGCCCAAATGCCGGGCGCCGTAACGAATATCATAGCCCTGATAGAAATAGGCTTTGGCTGCATCCGATAAATGTACCTGTCGGTTTTGATGTTGCAGGCGTTTATTGAGTTTTTCCAGTTCAATTTCGACCAGACGCGGCAGGGCATCATGCTGTACCGCCTGATAATGCAGGCTGCGGTCAATCCGGTTTAGAAATTCAGGATCGAATTTACGCTGCATGACTTTTTCAATAATGCGCTGGGTGGGTACACGTTTCAGGCACAGCGCCTGCATTTGCTGTGGCAGGTAGCTGAGTTTCTCCAGATATTGCTGTGCGGCCTGTGCGCCGACATTACTGGTCATAAAGATCATGCAGTTACGAAAATCAATAGTTTTGGTTCCGGCTGTCAGGGTCAATCTTCCAGTATCCAGCACGTTCATCAAGCCGCGAATCACCTCGTTACTGGCTTTTTCCAGCTCATCAAACAGCATGATGCCGGGCCGGGTATGACTGCCGGCAATCGCCGTTTCATCAAACAGGCTATGCCCTTCTTTAGAACCGACATAACCCGGCGGTGCACCGGTGAGTGCTGCGGCATAATGTTCCTGTGCCAGGGTATTCATGTCAATCCGGCAGAAAGCATCCGGACGACCATAAATCGCTTCGGCAATCAGACGCACGGTTTCAGTTTTACCCACGCCGGTTGGGCCGAGCATCAAGGTGACCGAGAGTGGACGCTCCGGACTGGAGAAATCGGCCTTGACCACATGCAGCATTTTTTCAATTTCATTCAGTGCGGCATCCTGTCCAATCATCCGTTCACGCAGCAATTGCATCACGTGATTCGGCTCGAAATGAAAACGCGGTTTGCCAATCCGGCGATCACGCTCAGAGGGGTGATGGGTGGAGCTGGATGGTTGAACAATATGGATGCCCGATTGCTGCATGGTCATGCGAATCATCTCAAAACTAGACCCTTCGAGCATAGCAAAGTTAAAGGTTGAAATTTAGAGCTTTTAACAATCAGATCATGCGGAGAAAGCTATAGATTGCAAAGATGGCTGAGCTATAGTTTTAAATTGGGTGTCAAGTTGAGGGGAATTTTGTGTTTTCGCTTGAAAATAACCGAATAATCATCACATATATCTGCAGATTGCATGTAAAAAATAGGCTTTAGGTGAACGAAAACGCACGTCCTCATATCGAGAAAATTCTGGCCAATATGACCAGCCTGCCCGGGGTCTACCGGATGTATGGCAAAGACGGCGAACTGTTGTATGTGGGGAAAGCCAAAAATCTAAAAAACCGGGTCTCCAGCTATTTTGTCAAAACGCTGGATCATCCCAAAACCCAGGCCTTGGTGGCGCGGATTTATGATATTCAGACCTTGGTGGTGCGCTCTGAAACCGAAGCCTTGTTGCTGGAACAGAACCTGATCAAGCTGCATCATCCGCCGTATAACATTATGCTGCGCGATGATAAATCTTATGTCTATATCTTTGTTTCCGCAGATAAACCTTATCCACGACTGGCCAGTGGGCGCGGCAAGGGCAAGCATCAGGTCGGCAAGTTTTTTGGGCCTTATCCGAGTGCCTATACCGCCCGGGATACCTTGGTGGTGCTGCAAAAACTGTTTAATGTGCGTTCCTGTGAAAACAGCTTTTTTGCCAACCGAACCCGTCCTTGTCTGCAATACCAGATCAAGCGCTGTTCTGCGCCCTGTGTCGGATTTATCTCTCCGGAAGACTACAAAGCAGATGTGGATAACTCGATTCGCTTTTTGCAGGGCGATACCAAGGAGCTGAATCAGGAACTGATCGCAAAAATGGAAGCGGCAGCCGAAGCTCTGGAATTTGAAAAAGCCGTGTTCTATCGCGATCGGATGGCACTGTTAAGAGATGTGCAGTCACAGCAGGCGATTTATAAGCTCAAAGGCGAAGCCGATATCCTGTCTATTGCTTATCAGGCCGGGGTGACCTGTGTGCAGATCATGCATGTGCGCAACGGTAAAATGCTCGGCGGAAAAAGCTATTTCCCGGATATGCTCAGTGATGATCTAGGGCAGATGCTTGCCGATTTTATTGCCAATTTCTATTTTCAGGTGGCGGATGAAATTCCGGCCGAGCTGATTGTCAATGTCGAAGTGGCCGATCGCAAGGAACTGGAAGCTGCCTTGTCGCAGCATTTTGACAAGAAAATCCAGATCAAGTCCAAGGTACGAGAAACCCGCGCGGAATGGCTGGAACTGGCACAAATGAATGTACAGCATGCGATTCAGGGCAAGCTGGCCAATCATTTTGAGCTGAATGACCGTTTCCATCAGCTGGAACAGGTGGTCGGCCGCCCGGTGGACCGGATCGAATGTTTTGATATTTCGCATACCATGGGTGAAGACACTATCGCGTCTTGTGTGGTATTTGATAGTGGTGGGGTACGTAAACGTGATTATCGTCAGTTTTCCATCCATGACATTCAGGCGGGCGATGACTATGCCGCCATGCGTCAGGCTTTGACCCGTCGTTATAAAAAAGCCATGCTGCCAGATTTACTCCTGATTGATGGCGGCAAGGGGCAACTGCATATGGCGATGGAAGTGATGCAGGAACTGGGGCTGGAGGCCTTTATGGTCGGTGTGTCCAAAGGCGAGGGGCGTAAACCCGGTCTGGAAACCCTGCACTTTACCGATGGTCGCAAGATTCAGTTGCCAGAAGATCATAAGGCACTCCATTTGATTCAGCAGGTGCGGGATGAAGCGCATCGCTTTGCGATTACCAAGCACCGCGCCAAACGCGATAAAAAACGCGGTTCATCGGTACTAGAAGTCATTCCGGGCCTTGGGCCAAAACGCCGTCGTGACCTGTTGACCCATTTTGGCGGGATTCAGGGGGTACTGAAAGCCTCAGAAAGAGATCTGCAACTGGTGCCGGGATTGGGTTCAGTCATGGCACGGATGATCTATAAAGTGCTGCATGAATAATTATCAAGCCCAATGCAAGGGCAAAAGAGCACATTGACGCACGGGTCATTGATCATTCACAGCAGAGCAAGCTTGACTCAATATACTGAGGATCAAGACTCACTGAGGGATCAACATGTCTTTGCAGGCGCTTTATGCACAAATTTCCGAACAGGAATGGGTAGAATTTCCATCAGGATGGTTACAGGGGCGCACCCTGTATGGTGGTCTGGCTGCAGCAATGATGATGCAAAAAGCGGTTATTCAGATCAATAATCCGGCCAAACATCTGCTCAGTTGCAGCGTCACCTTTGTTGGGCCGATCCAACAGGCGAAAGTGCGACTGAGTGCTGAAATTTTGCGGGAAGGTAAGTCGGTCACCACCATCGAAGTACGTCTATGGCAAGACGAGGTAGTACAAAGTATTCTGATTGCCAGTTTTGGTATCTCGCGTGACTCGGAAATTCAGGTGCAGCAAGAAGAACAGGCACCTGACTATGCTGCACCAGAGCAGCTGTTGCAGATTCCTGCGGGTTATGGCCTGCCAGAATGTTATGACCATTTTGAAATCGCCTGGGCGGACGTCAATCTGCCTTGTAGTGCCAGCTCACGTCCGGACTTTGGCGGCTGGTGCCGTTTTCATCCTGAAAAGCATAGCAATCGTGAATTCCTGATCGCTGACCTGATGGCAATTTTCGACATCTGGCCACCTGGTGTACTGCCGATGTTTAAAAGTATGGCACCCGCGAGTAGTCTGACCTGGAGCGTGACCTATGTGCATCCGCTTCAGCATCAACTGCATGATTGGTTTAAATATAAAGTATTTACGGATCATGCTGCGGATGGTTATGCAACCGAGCATGCCTATCTCTGGGATGCAGAAAATCGCCTGATTGCGATGGCAAGACAAACAGTGACGGTGTTTGCCTAGTGACACTGACAGCCAATTCGTATAAAGTGAAGCCTATTAATGATGGATCAAACCTCTAAAAAAGTGTGCATTTTCATCGTACATGAGGGGAACAATTGGCGGTGTCTATGACTACAGGTCGTATCCTGAATATTCCAAATATCTTGACCTTGGCGCGTATCGCTCTTATTCCGGTATTTTTATTGGTGGCTTACTGGCCGCCTGCAATGGGCTTTGAAGCCAACCATTCCGACATGACACGGCATATTATTTTGACCACGATTTTTGTAGTGGCTGCAGTGACGGACTGGTTTGATGGCTATCTGGCTCGAACTTTAAACCAGACCTCTGCTTTTGGCCGTTTTCTCGATCCGGTCGCAGATAAATTGATGGTCGCAGCTGCGCTGATTGTATTGGTGCAATGGCAACCTTCAATGTCGATGGCTTTTGCTGCGATTGTGATTATTTCACGTGAAATTACTGTTTCAGCATTACGTGAATGGATGGCAGAACTGGGTGCACGAACCAATGTTGCAGTATCAACCGTGGGTAAGTACAAAACGGCTTTTCAGATGATTGCGATTACCGTGTTTTTGCTGAACTGGCCACCACTGGAAATGCTGGCCTATGCCTTGTTGTACACAGCAGTCATCCTGACTTTATGGTCGATGTTTATTTATCTGAAAGCGGCTTGGCCCTATTTGAAACAGCCTTAAGCAAAATTAAAAAAATAAGCTCCTTGAAAGGGGCTTTTTTTATGCTCCGAAATTATCAAAATTTGATAAATCACAGGCAAAAAAATACCCAGCCTTTGGGGGAAGAACTGGGATGAAATCGGGGTATTTGTTGCTTATTGTTATAGTTATTCAAAGATATCTCATCTTCTTAGAGCTCATTATAGAGAGACCATTTTACAAAATCATATGACTTCTTGTAGCAGATTGTTGTGTTTTGTGATCGGTCTGTATGTAGGATTTACAATCTATAATTTTGATACAAATATGAATGTTTTTCAGCAGGATAGTGGCTGACTATTGGCAGTGGGTAGGGTAGGTGAAAATGCTTTTTAATCTTTCAGCTTTTGTCTAAAAAGTACAGAATACCAGCCGCCGCCCAATCAAAACCCTGAATTCAAGACATCAAGAACTTAGCTTGCTGCTATTGCTCTGTTCTTGAAATTTGAAAGTGCTATTGGGGAGAAAGATTTATAATTTCAGAAATGAAAAAGAGCCTCAAAAGAGACTCTTTTAGATTAAAGCCTACGCGCGCTTTCAGCGCTTGTCTTGCGTAATGTTTAGAGCAGCGTATAAAAAAAGAATCTCCAATAATGGAGATTCTTTTAGATTAAAGCCTACGTGCAGCATAGCTGTTTGTCTTGCATTCGGGTGGAGCAGTATTAGAGATACTAAAAAGGAGCCTTTTCAGACCCCTTTATCACATTCGAAACTACGCGCTTCGCTTGTCTTGCGTAATGTTTAGAGCAGCGCTCTAAACATTACTCAGGTTTTAGCCCTTCAGCTTTTTCCAAAGTTTCGTCATTGCTAAAGAACTTTTCACGTTGTTCTTCTAGAAACTTTTTCGCGTCCGGTTCAAATACGTTTAAACGCTTTTCATTAATCAGCGTAGTCTGGTGTTTGAGCCATTCCTGCCAAGCCTGTTTAGACACATGGTCAAACAGTTCCTGACCCTTGGGGCCTGGGAAGGGTGCAAAGTCCAGGCCTTCCATTTCTTGTTGATACTTACGGCAAAATACTTGTCGAGACATATCAATACTCCGAATTTAAGCTAAAAAAGTTAAGCGTAAAGATTTTCTAAGCGAGTATAAGCACGGGCAATAGCAGCTTCGACTTGCGCAGGTGCAGTTCCACCAATATGGTTACGTGCATTCACAGATGCTTCAAGTGTTAACGCTTTTTCAAATACATCGGCCTGAATCAGGTCAGAGAACTGTTGAAGTTGCTCAAGTGTCAGCTCAGACAAATCTTTCGACTCTGCAACACCCAGTGCTACAGCTTTGCCGACAATTTCGTGCGCATCACGGAATGCCACGCCATTTTTCACCAGGTAATCTGCCAGATCAGTCGCAGTAGAGAAACCACGTAGCGCTGCTTCGCGCATTTCAGCAATGTTTGGAACCAGTGCAGGAATCATGTCGGCAAATGCCATCAATGAGCCACGTACCGTATCGATCGCATCAAACAAGGGTTCTTTGTCTTCCTGATTGTCTTTGTTGTACGCCAGCGGCTGGCCTTTCATCAGGGTCAGCAGGCTCATCAGGTCGCCATAGACACGGCCGGTTTTACCACGTACCAGTTCAGGCACATCCGGGTTTTTCTTCTGTGGCATGATTGAAGAGCCTGTACAGAAACGATCTGGAATATTCACGAATTTGAACTGAGCAGATGTCCATAGAATCAGTTCTTCAGACATACGAGACAAGTGCATCATAATTAACGATGCAGCGGCATTAAATTCAATTGCAAAATCACGATCCGATACTGCGTCTAAAGAGTTTTCAGCAATGGCTTCAAAACCTAACAGCTCAGCGGTGTAAGCACGCTCAATCGGGTAGGTGGTTCCTGCAAGTGCAGCAGAACCCAGTGGCATACGGTTGACACGTTTACGGCAATCAATCAGACGCTCAGAGTCGCGTACCAGCATTTCAAACCAGGCCATTAAGTGATGACCAAAAGTCACCGGCTGAGCGGTTTGTAAATGGGTGAAGCCCGGCATGATGGTATCGGTATTTTTAGCCGCCAAGCTTAAAATACCTTTTTGTAATTTTTCGAGTAATTTTAAAATCGCATCAATTTCATCACGTACATAAAGACGAATGTCGGTTGCGACCTGGTCATTACGGCTACGGCCAGTGTGTAATTTCTTGCCTGTGATGCCAATACGCTGAGTCAGGCGCGACTCAATGTTCATGTGCACATCTTCTAGGTCAATGCGCCATTCGAACTTACCTGCTTCAATATCGGCTTGAATGGCAGTCAGACCTTCGATGATGTCATCGCGTTCCTGTGCCGTCAGTACGCCTACTTTGGCCAGCATGGTTGCATGGGCAATCGAGCCTGCAATATCCTGTTTATAAAAACGTTGGTCAAATTGAACAGATGCTGTAAATTCAGCAACAAAAGCATCAGTCGCTTCAGAGAAACGACCACCCCACATACCCGAAGTCTGGGCTTGTGATGGATTAGAGGAATTAGAAGATGTGGTCATGTCGGCTCAATCAGATTAAAAGCAGTAGAACGAAAAAGAGTATAACAAATTCAAAGCCCATTGCCGAAGTCACATCTGCTCAATCTTTCGCATCGATAAACGGGCAAACACAAAGTTCCTATTTTTTTAGCCAGATTGGCAATCTTCGCTATTTGCTGGAACTGTTTGTCGGCGGCAATATTCTGGCCATGATTCTAGCGCTCGCAGAAGCACAGTCGTGGCAAGCTTTAAATGCGATGCATCTGCTGCAATATATGCTGTATATCAACTGGGTACTGTTATGTTTTGCAGCACTGGTGGAATTATTCCATCAGGCCTTTCAGCATATGGGGATTAAGCTGGCGCTCATTTCCGGTTTTTTGCTACTACAGGCCATTGTGGTGCTGACCACCATCAGTCTGAATGTTGTGATACATTTTGGAATGAATTTTAATTTTCAGGGCTTAAACCTGGCAATTGCCCTGGATCAGGTTGGGTTACATCTCAGTTTGGGTGTTTTGCTCGGTATGTTTTGTTTTCGCTACCTGTATTTGCGTGAACAATGGGAACAGCAGCAGCATAGTGAACTGAATGCCCGGATTCAGGCCATGCAAGCGCGGATTCAACCGCATTTTCTGTTCAATAGTATGAACAGTGTGATTAGCCTGATCAGCATCGATCCGGATAAAGCCGAACATATGCTGCTGAATCTGTCCCGCTTATTTCGTGCCAGTTTTCAGGAGTTGAAACTGGTCAGTCTGCAAGAGGAAATTGATCTGTGCCAGCGCTATCTGGAGATTGAGCAGATCCGTTTGGGTGAACGCCTGCAAATCGAATGGAAGTTAGAAAACAAAGACTTATACTCACAAGTACAAATCCCATTATTAACTTTACAACCCTTGTTAGAAAATAGTATTTTCCATGGAGTTGAAAAAATTCTCACAAAGAGTACGATAAGTATATTGGTTGAAATATTGCAAAATCAAATTAATATCATTATTACTAACCCTTATACGCAGGATAATAAAACTTTAAAAAAGGGGCATGGTATTGCAATAGAAAATGTCAGACAGCGTCTGCAAGCTTATTACGGACCCAGTATGACCTTTCAAACCTTTGCCGGCGAAGGGATGTTTACGACGGTAGTGCGATATCAATATAAATAAAAATAAATCAAAGAAATCGCAGTTAGCTTTATCATGTATTTGATCATGTTAACTGGGTAAGGAGGAGCAATGGACATCCTGATTTGTGATGATGAGCCTTTGGCTGTCGAGCGATTATCACGTTTGGTCTCTCAGCTGGGGCATGATGTGGTGGCGACTGCAAGTCATGGTCGTCAAGCGATTGATCTGGCTCACCAATACGAACCCGATGTCATACTATTAGATATTCAAATGCCTGAAATGAATGGTCTCGCTTGTGCGCAGTATTTGCGTCAGCTGGACCCGATGCCGGCAATTATCTTTTGTACGGCCTATGACCAACATGCGCTGGATGCATTTAAATCAAATGCCGAAGGCTACTTGCTTAAACCCGTGATGCAACAGGAATTGGCACAGGTTTTGGAGCACTTAACTAAACTTACCCAAGCTCAGATGAGCCAACTAAAACAAAAAGAAAATATGGACGAAATCAATATCAGCCGCCAGCAGATTGCGGCAAAGACCTATCGTGGTGTCGAATTGGTGCCAGTTGAAAATATCTATTATTTTCTGGCGGATCAGAAATATGTCACTGTACGTCATAAAAACGGCAGTGTACTGATTGATGAAACCTTAAAGGAGCTAGAGCAGGAGTTTGGGAACCAGTTTATCCGGATTCATCGTAATGCCTTGATCTCGGTGAATTATCTGGATGGTCTGG
This sequence comes from Acinetobacter sp. YH12105, assembly GCF_013419095.1. Classification (NCBI taxonomy): domain Bacteria; kingdom Pseudomonadati; phylum Pseudomonadota; class Gammaproteobacteria; order Moraxellales; family Moraxellaceae; genus Acinetobacter; species Acinetobacter sp. YH12105. Next base: position 12,803 of record NZ_VPAU01000010.1, on the reverse strand, counting down.
AAGTGGTCAGTTCAGGTCAGTATCAGGTGCGTTGTCGTGAGCTGGACGACCGTTTAGCGGTCAGTCGGCGACATTTGCCATTTTTAAGGGATCGGATTCAAAAGCTATAGCAGGAATCAATGAGAGCATTCAGTTGAAACTTGTATAAATTCACTTGCATTTTAAAGTGAGCAGGTTAAGTTTAGACTATTGTTCTCATTTACTGTTATTGAAATTTATGAAGACCCTAAAAATTGCAACTCGACAAAGTCCACTTGCGCTTTGGCAAGCGGAACATATCCGTGCGCGCCTACAAGATTTGCACGCTGGTTTGCAGGTCGAGTTAGTCACTTTTGTTACACAGGGCGATAAAATCCTAGATACGCCGCTGGCCAAAATTGGTGGTAAAGGTCTATTTGTAAAAGAATTAGAAGCTGCTTTACTCGATGGCCGTGCCGATCTGGCCGTACATTCCATGAAGGATGTACCGATGGCATTGCCGGAAGGGCTGAGCCTTGCGGTGATCTGTGAGCGTGAAGATCCACTGGATGCCTTTGTCTCGAATACCTATGCCAGCTTTGATGAATTGCCACAGGGCGCCAAAGTGGGCACTTCCAGTTTGCGCCGTAAAACCCAGATTTTAAAACAGCGTCCTGATCTCGAAATCATTGATTTGCGCGGTAATGTCGGTACACGTTTGTCCAAGCTGGATGCCGGTCAGTATGATGCGATTATTCTGGCCAGTGCCGGTTTGAAACGTTTAGGTCTGGCAGAACGTATTCGTCATACTCTGACTCCTGAAATCAGTCTACCGGCCGTAGGTCAAGGTGCACTGGGGCTGGAATGCCGTACCCATGATCAGGCGGTACTGGACTTGATTCAGCCATTATTACATGCAGAAACGGATGCCTGCGTGCGTGCTGAGCGTGCCTTTAATGCCTATCTGGAAGGCGGATGTCAGGTGCCGATTGCCGGCTATGCCACGCTCCAGAATGATGTGATTTCAATCGAAGGTCGCGTTGGCAGTGTTGATGGAACGGTTTTGCTGCGTGCACAGCACACTGGAAAAATTGCAGAAGCTGAACAGTTAGGGGTGGAATTGGCCAAAAATTTACTCGATCAAGGTGCAGGCGAGTTGCTGAAAGCACTTTATTCAAACTGATGTTACTGATTAATACCCGTCCGAGTGAGCGTGCTGCGGGTTTGACTCAGCAGTTACAGGCAGCGCAGATTTCTGTACTAGAATTGCCTTTGCTGGAATTGCATGCACAGCCTTATTCCGACGAGCTGTTACGCTTGTATCGCCAGCTGGATCAGGCCAAAATCATTGTGGTAGTCAGTCCGACTGCCGCCCAGATTGGCATGCAATATTTACAGCAAGCGGAAATTATCTTATCGCGCTTGGCAGATGTGCAATGGGTGGCGGTGGGTAAAGCCACTGAGCAGGCGCTGGCTGGTTATGGTATTCAAAGTCATGTGCCTGAACTTGAAACTTCGGAAGGCATGTTGCAATTACCCGTGTTAAGGCAACTGCCTGCTGGCTCAGCTGTGGCCTTCTGGCGCGGAGAAGGCGGCCGTCAATTTATGATGGATCATCTGCGCGCAAATAATATCAAAATTTTGAATTTTATTTTATATCGGCGGCAATGCCCCGCAAGCACAGCAATGATTTTGGCAGAAAACCTGGCATTGCTTGAGACGCAGCAGCGCTTTGCCGTGCTAATCAGCAGTGAAGCAAGCTGGTTAAACTGGCTGACATTAATGCAGGATAATTCGGATTTAATGCATCAGGCCCGTTATTTGGTTTTGGGGCCGCGTTTGGCCACTCTTCTTGGGGAATATCAACAACAGCATCAGGCAGGGTTTGAATTTGTGCAAATTGATGATTTAGAGGCGAATACGATCTTGCAAAAAATGAGACTGATACTAGGGAACGCATGAAGAAACTATTTATTGTATTTTTCATTTTGAGTGTGGTGTGGCTCATCAAACTCAGCTATGACCTTTATGTTCTCAATGCAGCGCAGACTGGACTTCATCAAGGTGTTAAACAGTTGCAGCAGCAAAATGCCAATCTCAATGATCAGTTTGTGGCATTAAAACGCCAGTTTACCGCCCAGCAGCAAAATGCAGGCACTCCCTCAGCTCAGGCAGCAGCTGCAGTGCTAACTGCTGACATGCAGAATGATATTGCTCTCGTACAACAGCAGCTGGATCTGATTGAATTTGCACTGCAACAGCAACAATATGCCACCGCCATTGAAAAACTAAACCACCTGCAGAATGAATTGGATGGGTATGTCTTGGCGCCCGCCTTGGTCAGTAGTCTGCAGCAAGTGATTGCGAAAGATCAGGACATGCTGAAAAAATTCGTCAATAGTCGCTTGGTGCAGCAAAATAAATTAAAAGAAGTATTGATGCAGATGGATGCTGAAATTGAAAAAGAAATTCAGGCTCCGCATCTTCAAAGTTTGGAAACTCAACGCTCTTTCTGGCAGCGCTGGATTCAGATCGAAGCTGCAGAGCAGCCGAGTACCGTATTAATGCAACGGCATCTGGTATTGAAAGAAGCTCAGTTGCGCTTGCTCATTGCACAAAATACGTTGCAGCAAGATCAATCTGTCGCCTTTCAGCAAGCGTTGAATGCGGTGATTGATGTCTTGGAGCAATTACCGGATGCACGTAGTCAGTACTGGATTCAGCAGTTGCATCAAATCAAGGCCACACCGGTCACTCCGACGCCTTTATTAAATACACGCACCTTAGTTGGCTAATTGCTTATGAAACAGATTTTGCTGGCCTATTTATTTATCTGCCTACTGGGTATAGCGGGGCTGAGCATCCTGAGTTATGGGCATGGGGCCGGCTATGTCTATTTATATTGGCGTGAGTGGCAGTTACAAACTAGCCTGTGGTTTTTGGCGGCCTCACTGGTCACGTTCAGTTTTTTGATCCATTGCCTCTGGTACGCGATCAAACAGTATCGCAGCCGTGAACAGCGTAAAAATGAAACCGTATTTAGTTTTGCCCATTTACATCCTTATGAACAACTGGCTGTAATCTGGTTATTAAATGCAGCTCAGGATCAACGGGATTTTATTCAGCAGTCTTTTAGCAAGTCGGGCTTACTCAAACATATTATTGATGCACGATTATCTTGGGGGCAACAGCAATATACAGATGCCTTGACTGCTTTAAATCAGTCTAACCCGATGGCATTTGAGTTGGCAGAATTGCAGCGAATTGAAATTTATTTATCGCAACAGCACGGTGAGCAAGCACTGACTCATTTAGAATTTTTAAATCAGCATGAATTATCACCATGGTTAATACAGGTGAAACCAGCCTATGAACAGCGACTCACCACATTATGGGGTGTATTTGCCCTACAGTTTCCCTGGTTATATTTACGCTCGACTAAATATGGACATTTAGAACAAGAAGTAAAAAAAATATGGCTTGAACAATTATTATTGGCCTATGATCAAGCCACACAAGATGATTTAATTTATTTACAACAGCGTTATTTAGATTTAAAAAAGCAAGTATTTGATCGTGACTATACAGTCAAGTTATTATGGTTGAAATTATTATTCAGAATACCTGAAATGAGTGCCGAACATGAAACAATGGCAATTCATTTATTAGAGCAACAATTTAATCAGGACGTATTTTATTTGTGGTTTCAACAGCAATTGTTACGGCAGAACCCGGATTATGATCATATTGCACAGCAGATTTCGCATTGGGAAACCAAGTATCCGGCATTACCGATTTTGAGTTTTGCAAAATGGCATGTGTTACAGGCCACCGGTTATACAGAGGAAGCCCAGCATTTGCTTGACTTATATCCTGATGATATTCGTATGAGTTATTTGAGAATTAAAGCGGCCTTACAAGACCGTGAAGACTTGCTCCAGCAGTTAAATGCAGTATTTGAGTCCAATGTAAACTTTATCGAAATTAAGATTTGAGAATCATCATGTCAGAATTACAACAATATCCAGTGGTTTATGCACAGAGCGTGGCATGGGGAGATATGGATGCATTGGGCCATGTGAATAATGCCATGTATTATCGTTATATAGAAAATGCACGTCTGGCTTATCTGAATGCATTGGATTTACTGAATGAATCGGTCTCTACGGTGGTCTCTTCAAATCAGTGCCGTTATTTAAAACCGGTGGTTTTTCCAGATCATTTAAAAATTGCAGCACGTATTGAAGAGATTCGAAATAGTGCATTCCGCATGCATTATTTATTATGGAGTGAAAAACAGCAAAGTATAGTGGCAACTTCTGAAGCGGTTATTGTTTGTATTGATCAAAAAACCCTGCAGAAAACTCAAATTCCAGAATATATCCGAAAGAAAATCGAAGCACTTGAATTAACAGCCGGACATGAAATCTAAAAAATGAATTGATTATTTAATTTTGTCATTATTTCTAAACTTTATTGTTATTGATTTAAATATTTATATTGAATGTTTTATTTAATATAAATATGATGGGGCATTATTTAACAAAACAAATAATATTATTTAATCGGAGAGCATTATGCCAGATATTACTCATTTATCAGTAGAAGAGTTAAAGCGTTTACAAGCCGAAGCAGAATCACTGATTGCTTCAAAAAAAGACCAAGAGATCGAAGATGCTTATCAGCAAATCTTGGCCGTTGCTGACAAAGTAGGTATGACTGTAGAACAGTTACTTGAATTTGGCGCGTCTAAACGCAAGAAATCATCACGTAAATCGGTAGAGCCACGTTATCGTAGCAAAAGCAACCCAGATGATACCTGGACGGGTCGTGGCAAGCAGCCGCGCTGGTTGGTGGCAGAGCTGGACAAAGGTGCCAAGCTTGAAGATTTCTTGATCTAAGCCTCGATTTCATCTCGTCATTAGGCTGTCATACAGACAGTCTAAGATTGCTGAACCAAGCATGATTGCTTGGTTTTTTTATATCTATGAATTGGCGTTGGGAAAAAAGTGTGCATAATGTGTCTGTATAAGGAAAACATTATAAATGGGGATTTAGACTTGAGATATTGGTCGTGGTGGGATGAGCAATAAACCTAAAACTTTAAAATGGTTCATCCTTGCGCTTGTGGCGTTTTTTGTCTTTGTGATCCTGCAAGTGCCAGCTGCCTGGTTGATTTCAAAATTTTATAAAAATAATCAGGCCTTGCACAATGTAAACGGGAATATCTGGCAGGGCAGTGCTGACTGGAAAAAAGGTAATTTGCGGGGCAGCCTGAACTGGAAAGTACGGCCATTAGACTTGCTATTGCTGCGAGTTGGGGCAGATGTTGAGTTGCATAGCGGCAATACTCAGCTTTCAGGGGTTATGGGCTATGGGCTGAATAAAGCCTTGATCGTCAAAAATCTTGAGGGTCAGCTCGCGCCGGAAACCTTAAAAAAAGTGGCAGACTGGCAATGGCCAGCGACTGCTATTCAGTTTAAAGAGCTGGATTTTAAATATAAACAGGAACAAGGCTTCAGTCAGGTGACTGGGCAAATGCAATGGGCGGGTGGTGAGCTGATTTATAGCTTTGCCCAGCGTCAGGAACGTATGAATGTACCGGCCATGACCGGACAACTGGCAGATGAGAGCGGACAGCTCTTACTCGACGTTCGGGATAACCGAGAGCAACGTATGCTGAATATCAAGCTTGATCCCAGTCTGATGCTCGATATCCAGCTTACCCAGCGCTTTTTAATGAATGCACCCTCCTATGAAGGTAAAGCTGGCCTGGATACTTATGTGATTAGTACCCGCCAACCTCTAATGGGAGGCTTGAACTAATGGCCATTTCTCTTGGCGATCTAAAAAATATCGATCTGAAACAGGCCAATCGTGTTGCGCCTGTCGTGTTGCTGTTGTTGATTCTATATTTATGCTGGAAACTGGCGGCCATGTTCTGGTTGCTGATTGCGCCACCTCAAGCTATGCAGCTGGATCGGGTAGAACTGGGTTCACAACAGGCGCAAATCCCCAATATCAGTGCATTTTCGCTGTTTCAGGAAAGTGGACAAACAGCAGCAGGAGCAGAAGCTGCCAATATTCTTTTGCAAGGCGTAGTGGTTGCCAGTCCAAGCTATAACTCTTCTGCGGTGCTGAAAGTCAATGATCAGGTGGATCGTTATCGCGTTGGAGAAATGCTGGGCAACAGTGGTTTTGAGCTGGCTGAGGTCTATTGGGATCGGGTCATTCTGCGCAGAGCAACCGGTGCCACTCAGGAAGTGTTATTCAAGGGTCTGGAAAATGGCTTGAATCAGCCGATCGTGCCGGAAACTCCAGCATCTAATACGATGTCTGCTCCATCTTCGGCTATGAATAGCGCAGCTGAAGCACAAAATCTGCCTTCAGCTCAAAATGAAATCGGTCGGGCAATCCAGCAGATGCAGGAAAACAAGGATCAGTATTTACATAATATGGGGGTCAGCGCGTCGGATGGGGGCTTTGAAATCACTTCCCGGACGCCGGCTGCACTGCGTAATCGACTCGGTTTAAGACCGGGAGACCGGATTTTATCTTTAAACGGTCAGACGCTGTCGCAGGGGCAAACCGAGGCGCAATTACTGGAACAGGCTCGACGTGAAGGTCAGGTCAAACTCGAAATAAAACGTGGTGATCAGACGATGACCATACAACAAGATTTGAAGTGATGTGTCATCACGCATAGGGTTAGGAAACACAAAAGTTTATGGCTTTATTTAATAATAATCGATCAGCATGGGCATGCTGTGTGGCCGCCCCGCTCGTAGCAATGATCAGTACGGCGGGTTATGCGCAAACCTGGAAAATCAACCTGCGGGATGCTGACCTCACCGCATTCATTAATGAAGTGGCTGACATTACCGGCAAGAACTTCGCAGTCGATCCGCGGGTGCGTGGTAATGTTACCGTTATTTCCAATAAAGCACTGAATAAAAATGAAGTCTATGACCTGTTTTTAGGTGTGCTCAATGTCAATGGTGTGGTGGCGATTCCTTCGGGCAATACCATCAAGCTGGTACCGGACAGCAATGTCAAAAGCTCGGGCATTCCCTATGATGCCAGAAGCCGTGCCAGTGGTGACCAGATCGTGACTCGGGTATTGTGGCTGGAAAATACCAATCCGAATGATCTGATTCCAGCACTGCGCCCTTTGATGCCGCAATTTGCCCATCTGGCAGCAGTGCCGGGCACCAATGCACTGATCGTGTCGGATCGGGCCAATAATATTTATCAGCTGGAAACCATCATTCGTAATCTGGATGGCACCGGTCAAAATGATATGGAAGCGGTCAGTCTGCAATCGAGTCAGGCCGAGGAAATGATCGAGCTGATCGAGTCCATGACAGCCACGGGTGCAGCCAAAGATGTGCGTGGTTCGCGGGTACGTGTCATCGCAGATACCCGCACCAATCGGATTATCATTAAAGGTGATCCGACGACGCGTAAGCGGCTGCGTCAAATGATTGAAACCCTGGATGTGCCGGCGGCAGACCGTCTGGGCGGCTTGAAAGTCTTTCGTTTGAAATATGCCAGTGCCAAGAATCTGGCAGAGATCTTGCAGGGACTGGTGACAGGGCAGGCGGTGAACAGTAGTTCAAATTCCACTGGCACGTCTTCGGGTTCATCTTCCCTGAGTTCGAATAACAGTTTAAACAATAACAACAGTAGCAACACCAGCGGAAATAATACTTCCTCCGCTATTCAGTTGAATACCGGCATGAACGCCGAGCAGGGTGGAATTAGCAGCTTTAGCGCAAACGGGGTGAGTATTATTGCCGATGCCACGCAAAACTCTTTGGTGGTTAAGGCCGATCCGCAATTGATGCGGGAAATCGAATCAGCAATTAATCAGCTGGATATTCGCCGTCAACAGGTACTGATTGAAGCTGCCATTATCGAAGTAGAAGGTACAGATGCCGATCAGCTTGGGGTGCAATGGGCCTTGGGAGATATCAGTAGCGGTATTGGGCTGATTAACTTTGATAATTTTGGTACCAGTCTAAAAAATGTGGCAGCCGGCTATCTCACCGGCGGTGGTGCAGGTGCTGCAAGTACCGTGGGAGCTGGGACTTCGTTGGTGCTCGGCGATTATCGTGAAGGCAGTGATGGTTCACGCCGTCTGTATGGTGCGCTGATTCAGGCCTTAAAAGAAAGCACCAAGTCCAATCTGTTGTCTACGCCATCCATTGTGACTATGGACAACGAAGAAGCCTATATTGTGGTCGGTGAAAACGTACCCTTTGTGACAGGTTCGGTTTCAACTGGCGCTGCTGGGGTGGCCAATCCCTATACCACGATTGAACGTAAAGATGTCGGGGTCACTTTAAAAGTGGTGCCGCATATTGGTGAAGATGGTACGGTGCGTCTGGAAGTGGAGCAGGAAGTATCGGCTGTTAATCGGGATCGTGGACAAGCGCAGGATCTGGTAACCAGCAAGCGTGCGATTAAAACTTCGATTCTGGCCGAAAATGGGCAAACCATTGTGCTGGGTGGTCTGATTTCGGATAACACCAGTTATGGCCGTCAGGCAGTTCCGGGTCTGGGCGCAATCCCTGGTCTTGGGCGTTTATTCCGTTCTGAAGGTAAATCTAATCAGAAACGTAATCTGCTGATCTTCATCCATCCAACGATTGTGGGTGATAAAAATGAGGTCAGTAAACTGACCCAGCAACGTTATAGCCAACTGTATAGTCTGCAACTGGCCCTGGATGCTGATGGTAATTTTGCCAAGCTGCCGGAACAGGTCGGTGATGTCTATCAACAGCGTATTCCGGTTTCGAAAACACCTTTACAAAATTCGTCTTATCAAACTGTGCCGACGGCTCCAGTGCCGACTCAGCCAGCTGCTGTGGTAGTCACGCCTGTCGCGATTGAGCCTGTGTTGCAGTCACAACCCGGACAACACGTCGAAAAGCGTAAAAATACCGTGACCACCACAACACTTAGACCGAAAAGCTAAGTGATGTAGCATGAACAAACAGCATGTTATGATAATGTCAAAGAGAAAAGAGAAGTAAATTCATGACTTGGAAAATACACGCGATTACAGGTGACTTGACAGGGCAAGAGATTAGCATTGACCGTGATATGCTGGTGGGACGTCATCAGGCCGCAGACATTGTGTTGCAGGCCGCAGAGATCTCGCGCAAACATGCTGCTTTCTTGCTCAAAGATGATGCGCTCTGGGTACAGGACTTAGGATCATCGAATGGCACTTTCGTCAATGATGTGCAGATTGCACAGGAAACGTTATTAAAACAGGATGATATCGTTCAGTTTGCCAGCCTGAAATTTTCCGTGTTGGCGCCTGTGGCTGCGGTAGAAGTTCCAGCAGAAATAGAAGCCACGGCAGAAAAAGTCGTGGCACAGGTTGAAGTGACTGAACCAACGCCAGCACAACAAATGAATGAGCAGGGTATACCGGAACTGACACAGCGAGATGCCTCAGTCCAGCTGACCCGAGATGGCATGCCAACCCATGTCGGGATTCCAAAACCAGCGCCGATTCCTGAAGGCGTCGATCTTGCTGCAGTGAAACCAGAACCTACGCCAATGCCGGTTGAGCAGCCTGTGTCACGGGTAGAGCAGGAAAAAGAAACCCAGAAAAATGTGTCTGTTGGTTTGATTTCAGTGATTGTATTGATTATTTTGGCAATTATGGCTTGGGTAATGTTTAAATAAGCCGATGATTGGTTACAATCAAGGCATGCACAGCGCATGCCTTTTTTGTGGCTGCGAATAATATAAAAGAGGGTCGGGATGTCTATTGCACAATTAGAACAACGTGAACTGATCTTGTTTGATCTGGATGGTACTTTGGTTGATTCGGCGCATGACCTGTATCGTGCCATGAATATGAGCCTGAATGTGTTGCAATTGCCTTTGGTCACGGAAGAGCAGGTTCGTACCTGGGTGGGCAAGGGCACCTCGATATTTTGTGAAAGTGTATTGCTACATCTGGTTGGTGAAGTCACACCCGCACAGCATCAGGAGCTGCTGAATACTTTTCTGGATATTTATAATGTCGATCCTTGTGTCGACACCGTTCCATTTCCCGGGATTCTGAAATTTCTCGACTGGGCCAAAGCGCAGGGCAAAACCCTGATCTGCGTCACCAATAAGCCGGAGCTTCCTGCTTGTGCTATTTTAGAGACATTGGATATGGCACATTATTTTGCCGAGACCATTGGTGGCGACCGTTTTAGCGAGCGTAAACCGCATCCGCGTCAATTATTACACTGTGTCGAACAGTATGGTGTAACGAAAGAACAGGTGTTACTGATCGGGGATTCTTCCAATGATGTGGAGGCTGCACGTCGCGCCGGGATTGATTGTATTGTGGTGAGCTACGGCTATAATCACGGTGAAAATATAGCAGACTGTCATCCTCAAGAAATTGTAGATGATCTACGTGAATTGCTTGCTTAATTAGGGTGTTAGGAAAATAAAATGAATAGTGATCAGGTTTTTCGATGGCGTCGCTCAGTTCAAGTCTATTTATACACTGAGTAAACCCAATTTAAAGAGAAAAACCGCATGACCACACAAGCACAATTCCAGCAACTTGCTGCACAAGGCTATAACCTGATTCCAGTGTACCGTCAGCGTCTGGCCGATACGGATACCCCACTTTCTATTTTCGCGCGTCTTAGGCAGCATCAGCAGGCTTATCTGTTTGAATCTGTCGAAGGTGGAGAAAACTGGGCACGCTATTCGATTATTGGGCTGGGCGAATCTACGGTATTTTCCTGTAATGCCGGTGAACTGACGGTACAGCATGCGGACGGCTCAATTGAAAAGCAGCACTGTGCAGATCCTTTTCACTATATTCGTGACTTTCAGGCTCAGTTTAAAGTGCCGACCCAACAGGACTTGCCTGCATTGCCAAGCTTCACTGGCGGTCTGGTGGGCTACTTTGGTTATGATGCCGTGCGTTATATTGAACCCAAACTCAAAAATGTGCCTGAAGCAGATCCGGTTGGCTTGCCTGATATCTGGATGATGTTGTCTAAAACTGTCATTGTCTTTGACAATTTAAAAGATACCTTATTTCTGATTGTGCATGCCGATGCAGCTGACCCGATTGCTTATGAAAAAGCACATGAACAATTAAATGAATTAGAAAATATTCTGGCAACACCGATTAGCCTGAAAGCTGAAAAACATAGTCCACCACATTTTGAATCTCTAACCGGACATGACAACTTTATTGCCTCGGTTGAAAAGGTCAAAGAATATATTCGTGCCGGCGATGTGATGCAGGTGGTGCCAGGGCATCGCATGGTGTCAGATTTCGATGGTGATCCTTTGCAGGTCTATCGTGCGCTACGTCATCTGAATCCTTCGCCGTATCTGTTTCTGGTACAAGGGCAAACCTTGGAAAACAATACACCGTTCCATATTGTCGGTTCTTCACCAGAAATTTTATCGCGTTTGGAAAATGGCATTGCCACAGTGCGTCCTTTAGCAGGCACACGACCACGTGGCAAAACCAAGGAAGAAGATCTGGCCCTTGAGCAAGACTTGCTCTCTGATGAAAAAGAAATTGCCGAACATGTCATGCTGATTGACTTGGGGCGCAATGACGTCGGACGCATTGCAAAAATTGGTAAAGTTCAAGTGACTGATCAAATGGTGATCGAACGTTATTCGCATGTCATGCATATTGTCTCGAATGTACAGGGTGAAGTGCGTGACGATGTCGATGCCTTGGATGTTTTCAAGGCAACTTTCCCTGCCGGTACGCTTTCAGGTGCACCAAAAATTCGTGCCATGGAAATTATTGACGAAGTTGAGCCGGTAAAACGCGGAATTTTTGGTGGCGCTGTCGGTTATTTAGGCTGGCATGGTGAAATGGACATGTCGATTGCGATTCGTACCTGTGTGATCCGTGAAAATAAGGTCTATGTTCAGGCCGGAGCAGGGCTGGTTGCCGACTCAAATCCCGAATCTGAATGGAATGAAACCCAAATAAAAGCTCGCGCAGTGATCAAAGCGGTTGAATTATCATCAAATGGTTTGATTTTATGAGTTTTTGAGGTTTTTTTTGAAAAAAACACTTGCATGGTTTGTGAGTTTTGCTAAACTGCACACCGTTCCGATACGAAACGTACGAAACACTAAGAAACGCCGGCATAGCTCAGTTGGTAGAGCAACTGACTTGTAATCAGTAGGTCCACAGTTCGAATCCGTGTGCCGGCACCATCTTAGAGAGTTTCAAAGGTTGAGTAAAGAACAGCACTGATGTAAGTGTAAAATGGTGAGGTTCCCGAGCGGTCAAAGGGGGCGGACTGTAACTCCGCTACGAAAGTTTCGAAGGTTCGAATCCTTCCCTCACCACCAATTTTAATACTTCAATAAGTGGTTTGTACCAACATCGTGCGGGAGTAGCTCAGTTGGTAGAGCGGTAGCCTTCCAAGCTGCATGTCGCGAGTTCGACCCTCGTCTCCCGCTCCATTGAAGTGCTAATATTTGCTCTTATAGCTCAGTGGTAGAGCACTCCCTTGGTAAGGGAGAGGTCTCGAGTTCAAATCTCGATAAGAGCTCCAGATTACAGTTTAGCAATTTTTATTGCACAATATTCCAGAAGCAGGCTATTTAGTCTGCTTTTCAAGTATTTGGTATTTGGTTTTTTAAAACGACATGTCGGAACTGGGTTTTACTCAGAATTGTGTTCGACGTAAACGAGGAGTATTAACATGGCTAAGGCTAAGTTTGAACGTAATAAGCCACACGTTAACGTGGGCACAATTGGTCACGTCGACCATGGTAAAACAACTTTAACAGCTGCGATTGCAACTGTATGTGCAAAGAAATTCGGTGGC
>NZ_VPAU01000009.1:0-128184 GCF_013419095.1 Acinetobacter sp. YH12105 | reverse complement strand
CCCATTCGTCCAGGTAACAGATCTTTAATCTGTTCCCACTGCTCATCTTTTAATGCATAGCGTTTAGTCATAAAAGTATAATGGGGACAAGGCGGTTTTCCTCAAGCTAATTGATGACACGCCCTAAGTTTGATGCAATTACTGATACTACATGGGTGCGAGATATATTGAAATGGGATTATAAAATTGAAGATTTTTTTATGAGTAGCTTTATTCATGAGCATCATAATATTGAGCGAATTAGAGATGATGCTAGTTGGAAAGAAAGCAAGTACATAGAGTATTTGTCTGCATTTTCAATAAGCCCTTTGAGTAAAACTAGTGATTTTATTGAATCTTGGATGAATTATATAAAAACTGGACTGTAATTTTATGAATTAGATATAAAATTTACTAAGCTAACCACATCATCCGTCTGCAACTGCTCACGTATTTTTAAAAACTGCTTTTCATCTAAGTCATAGAGCTTTAGAGAAAGCAGTTTTTTAATATCTTCTTCAGGAAAACGGTATTTAATGATTTTCGCAGGTACACCACCGACAATTGCATAAGGCGGCACATCTTTGGTTACTACAGCACTTGTTGCTACCACAGCACCTTCGCCAAGCGTTACACCTTGCATAATCATGGCACGTGAGCCAATCCAGCATCCATCGCCAATGACTGTGTCGCCAGCAGGCACAAAACTGCGTGTATCGAAGGGAAAGGCTGAAATCCAGTCGGTACGGTGTAATTGATTACCACCCATCATAATCACGCATTCTGCGCCAAAACAGACAAAATTGCCGATATAGAGCTGATCAATGGGTTTATCTGGGGTAGAGGGCTTGTCATGTAGATAACGCACCACGCAACGCTCAAAACCCTGATCCCAATAAGCAGAATAGTAAGAATAGTTTCCCTTAATATGAATATTTGGATTCTTCACCGTTTTTGAGATGAATTCGAACTCACACCAGTGTTTGACAGGGGAGTTAATCAGCTTTTGAGACATGATGAAATAAAAGGAGAAGATTTTGATCATTATATACCAATTAAAAACTTACATCCTGAATGAAAATCTTTATATTAATTGTGCATTATAAGAATGGAAAAGCTATGTTTGTTGAAACAGAATTTAGAGAAGATAGACTTGAAGAAATAACAAGAATAATTAATGAATATCCTCTAGCATCTTTGATAGCTCAGACTCAAACTGGGTTAATTGCTGAACATATTCCTCTACTATTAATCGATGAAAAAACACTGAGAGGTCATATTTCATTGGAAAACACACTTTTTAAAAATTCAATTGTTAATAATCAGGTTCTATACATTTTTAAAGCTGAGGATGTTTATATCTCACCAAACTATTATCCAACGAAATTTGAAGATCATAAAAAAGTACCTACTTGGAATTATCAAGTCGTGCACATAAATGGAGAGATTAAATTTTTTCAAGATCAGAAAACTAAGCTTGCTGTATTAGGTCAACTTACTAAACAGCATGAAAGTATCACTAATGGGGAAAATGCTTGGAAAATGTCAGATGCTCCAAAAGATTATTTGATGGAAATGCTCAATCACTTGGTTGCATTTGAAATTAAAATTGAAAAAATAATTGCTAAATCAAAATTGAGTCAGAATAGAGAAGAAAAAGATTTTCGTAATGTAATTACAAAGCTTCAAGAATCAGGGAAAGTGAATATGGCAAAGACCATGGGTCAATTAAAAAGATAATAAAAAACCCCTCAATTGAGGGGCTTTAATTGTTGTAAATATCTAAAGCTTAGATATATTCAACTTTCACAATTTCGTATTCAACTTCACCATTTGGTGTCGTAATTTTCACATCATCGCCTTCGTTTTTACCTAAAAGACCACGTGCAATTGGTGAGTTCACAGAGATCTTGTTGATCTTAAAGTCTGCTTCGTCATCGCCTACAATCTTGTAAGTTTTTTGCTCTTCAGTATCCAGGTTTTCAATTGTCACTGTCACACCAAAAACCACACGACCTGATTGCTCAAGTTCTTTCACATCAATGACCTGGCAAGCGCCCAGTTTCCCTTCGATGTCCTGAATACGGCCTTCACAGAAGCCTTGCTGTTCACGCGCTGCGTGATATTCTGCATTTTCTTTTAAGTCGCCGTGTTCACGTGCTTCCGCAATCGAAGCCGTGATACGAGGACGGTCAACGGTTTTCAGTTGATGTAATTCTTTCTCTAAGGCAATTTTGCCTTCAGGAGTCATAGGATAACGTTGCATGTTGTCCCTCAAAAGTCAGTTGAAAGATATAAAATCTATAAATAAAAAAAAGCCCGCCACCAAGAAGGTAGCGGGACTTCTTGGAAACTTAATTAACCTTTAGTTAGGTCTTGCAAGCGATATACATCCATTGGCAATTTGATTGCTAAAGCTTGGCATACAGCATCAGCACCGTTCAAGGTGGTCGTGTAATACACTTTACCTTGTAGCGCAGAGCGACGGATCGAGAACGAATCCTGCTGAGCCTGTTTACCTTCAGATGTATTGATAATGAGGTGAATTTCGCCATTTTTCAAGCGGTCCACGATATTAGGACGGCCTTCGGTTACTTTATTCACACGTTCACATGCAATACCCGCTTCAGTAATCACGCTGTATGTGCCACCCGTTGCAAGCAACTTGAAGCCATAGTCTACCAGTTGCTGAGCGATACGCGCGACATGCGGCTTATCTGAATCACGAACAGACAGGAATGCATGTTTTACTTCGCCTTCAGTTGGTTTACCTGGTAAGCGATCGTTCGAGCCTAATACAGCTTTATAGAACGCTTCACCAAATGATTTACCAACACCCATGACTTCGCCAGTCGATTTCATCTCAGGGCCAAGGATTGGGTCAACACCCGGGAATTTGTTGAATGGGAACACCGCTTCTTTTACAGAGAAGTGCTGAGGAATAATCTCTTTAGTGAATCCTTGAGATTCTAGAGATTGACCTGCCATACAACGTGCAGCAACTTTTGCTAAAGACTCACCGATACATTTAGAAACGAACGGTACAGTACGTGATGCACGTGGGTTCACTTCCAGGATGTAAACGTCAGTGCCTTTTACTGCAAACTGAACGTTCATCAAACCGATTACACCCAGTTCTTTTGCCATTGCAACAGTTTGACGGCGCATTTCGTCCTGTACTTCTTGAGAAAGCGAGTAAGGAGGAATCGAACATGCTGAGTCACCAGAGTGGATACCCGCTTGTTCAATGTGCTGCATGATACCGCCAATTACAACGTCTTTGCCGTCAGATACGCAGTCCACGTCAACTTCGATCGCGTCATCAAGGAAGCGGTCAAGAAGAACCGGTGCTTCGTTTGATGCTTGAACTGCATCACGTAAGTAGCGTTTCAATTCGTCATCGTTATACACGATTTCCATGGCACGACCGCCAAGAACGTATGATGGACGTACAACGAGTGGATAGCCAACTTTCGCTGCTTCAGCCATACCTTCTTCAGCAGATTTTACAATGCTGTTGTTCGGTTGACGAAGTTGCAGACGCTGAATCATTTGCTGGAAGCGTTCACGGTCTTCTGCACGGTCAATCGCGTCTGGAGATGTACCGATAATTGGCGCACCGGCTTCTTCCAAAGCACGAGCCAATTTCAAAGGTGTTTGACCACCGTACTGCACGATAATGCCTTTAGGCTTCTCGATACGTACGATTTCAAGTACATCTTCCAATGTGATTGGTTCGAAGTACAAACGATCTGATGTGTCGTAATCTGTAGAAACCGTTTCAGGATTACAGTTGACCATGATGGTTTCATAACCATCTTCACGCATTGCAAGCGCTGCGTGTACACAGCAGTAATCGAACTCGATACCTTGACCAATACGGTTAGGTCCGCCACCAATCACCATGATCTTGTCACGCGTTGATGGATTTGCTTCACATTCTTCATCGTAAGTTGAGTACATGTACGCTGTATCAGACTCAAATTCTGCAGCACATGTATCGACACGTTTGTAAACAGGGGTTACGCCCAGGTTCCAACGGTGTTTACGGAATTGTTTTTGTGAAATGCCCATCAAGTCTGCAATACGAAGATCCGATAAACCTTTACGTTTGAAGCTGCGGATGTTGTCCGCGTTCAAATCACCAAAACCTAAAGATTTAATCTGTTCTTCAGTTTTAATGATGTCTTCGATCTGGATCAGGAACCAAGGGTCGATATTGGTTGCAGCAAATACTTCATCAAGTGTAAAGCCGTGACGGAATGCATCACCAATGAACCAGATGCGCTCAGGACCTGGCACTTTAAGTTCTTGAAGAATTTTATCTTTCGCACCTTCAGCACCGATTTCGATTTTTTCATCGAAGCCAGAAGCACCAACTTCAAGACCACGAAGCGCTTTTTGCATAGACTCCTGGAAGTTACGGCCAATGGCCATGACTTCACCGACAGATTTCATCTGAGTCGTCAAAGTTGCATCTGCTTGCGGGAATTTCTCGAAGTTGAAGCGAGGAATTTTCGTTACAACGTAGTCAATCGCAGGTTCGAATGAAGCAGGAGTTGTACCGCCCGTGATGTCATTTTTCAACTCATCAAGGGTATAACCTACAGCCAGTTTCGCCGCGATTTTCGCAATCGGGAAACCCGTTGCTTTAGATGCAAGGGCAGAAGAACGAGAAACCCGTGGGTTCATCTCGATCACAACGATACGACCGTCTTTAGGGTTGATACCGAACTGAACGTTTGAACCGCCTGTTTCTACGCCAATTTCACGTAAAACTGCTAAAGATGCGTTACGAAGCAATTGGAATTCTTTGTCTGTCAATGTTTGTGCAGGAGCAACTGTGATTGAGTCACCCGTGTGCACGCCCATTGGGTCAAAGTTTTCAATGGTACAGACGATGATACAGTTGTCGTTTTTGTCACGAACAACTTCCATCTCGTATTCTTTCCAGCCAATTAAAGATTCATCAATCAATAACTGTTTGGTCGGAGAAAGATCGAAACCGCGTTCACAGATTTCAATGAACTCTTCACGGTTATATGCAATACCGCCGCCTGAACCACCCATCGTGAATGATGGACGGATAATCACAGGGAAGCCGAAGCGTGCTTGAATAGTTAAAGCTTCTTCCATTGACTCGGCAATATCTGCTTTTGGACATTCAAGACCAATTTTACGCATTGCCTGATCGAAGAGTTTGCGGTCTTCAGCTTTTTCAATCGCTTCTTTGGTCGCGCCGATCAATTCAACATTGTATTTTTCTAGAATGCCGTGCTCATCAAGGGCAAGGGCACAGTTCAATGCAGTTTGACCGCCCATGGTGGGAAGAACTGCGTCTGGGCGTTCTTTCTCAATAATTTGTGCAACAGTTTGCCAGGTAATCGGTTCGATATACGTTGCGTCTGCCATTGCAGGGTCGGTCATGATGGTCGCCGGATTCGAGTTGACCAAAATAACGCGGTAGCCCTCTTCACGAAGGGCTTTACATGCTTGAGCACCTGAGTAGTCAAACTCACATGCCTGACCGATGACAATCGGACCCGCACCAATAATTAAGATGCTTTTAATGTCAGTACGTTTAGCCATGATGCTTCCTTAATTACTTCTTAGATGCTTCGATAAGTTCGATGAAATGATCGAACAATGGTGCGCAGTCATGTGGACCAGGGCTTGCTTCAGGGTGACCCTGGAAGCTGAACGCAGGCTTGTCTGTGCGATGAATACCTTGGTTAGTACCATCAAACAGTGAGCGATGCGTTACACGCAATACATCCGGCAGGTTGCTTTCATCAACTGCGAAGCCGTGGTTTTGAGAAGTAATCATCACTGTACCATTTTCAAGGTTTTGCACAGGATGGTTGGCACCGTGGTGACCGTGAGGCATTTTTAGTGTTTTGGCGCCACTTGCAAGTGCAAGGATCTGGTGACCCAGACAGATACCAAATACTGGAATTTCAGTGGTTTCTACAATTGTTTTTACAGCTTCAATTGCGTAGTCACATGCAGCTGGATCGCCAGGGCCGTTCGACAGGAACACGCCATCTGGATTCAGAGCAAGTACGTCAGCAGCAGGAGTTTGCGCAGGCACCACAGTCAGTTTACAACCGCGGTCTGCGAGCATACGTAAGATGTTGGTTTTGACACCGTAATCGTATGCAACAACATGGAATTTAAGTTCAGGTTGAGAGAAACCTTTGCCTAATGCCCAAGAGCCTTCAGTCCACTCAAAGCCCTCAGGATCGCAACATTCTTTTGCCAGGTCTAAACCGTTTAAACCGCTAAAGGCACGTGCTTTTTCAAGCGCTTCTGCTTCAGTGATATTTTCGCCAGCAAGGATACAGCCATTTTGCGCACCTTTGTCACGTAGGATACGTGTCAATTTACGCGTGTCGATATCCGCAATTGCCACAACATTGTGTTGTACCAAATATTCAGCTAATGATTGGGTTGAACGGAAGTTACTGTGCAATAAAGGCAGGTCACGAATGATCAATCCGTTGGCCCAAACTTTATGAATACGACCTGATTCAGCGTCTTCTTCATTGCAGCCTGTGTTACCGATATGCGGGTAAGTCAGTGTCACAAGTTGCTGTGCATAACTCGGGTCAGTCAAAATTTCTTGATAGCCAGTCATGGCAGTGTTGAAAACGACTTCACCAGTCGTACTACCCGATGCGCCAATCGAAGTACCTTTAAAGATAGTTCCGTCGGCAAGGGCTAAAATTGCTGGGGTGCTCAAACCAAAGCTCCTGAAATTTAGGCTGTAAAAAAGCGAGAAGACGAAAAAAAAGGAAGGCTAATTTTTAAACCTACCCTCCTATGTCTGCTCGCTTGAACTTAACACGGTATTATACGCAGAATGATGCTTGAAGTCCAATGGCTTTGCAGCGAAAGTATAAGATAAATGCCTTGCTTTTTGAGTGGAAGTCTGTTTTGTAAACAGGATGAAAAAATGTAAGCAATTAATAATTGTCAGACAAATCAAATCTTAAATTTTATCAAGTCTACTAATATAGCTCAGTCAATATAACAATAGGAACAAGACAAATGACTACAGCATCAAAATCTACCCAATCCAAAAAAGCCAGCCCGAGCGTCGTGGCAGAAACTGCCGAGAAGCTTGAAAAAGTAGCAGTAGAGGCGAAAGATCAAGCACTTGAAAGCATCGAAGAAAGTAAAGAAAAGCTTGAAGTTGAAGCCAAGCAATTGACCGATACCGTACAGGAACAATTGCGCCAATTTAAGCAGGAGGTGTTGCAGCGAATTGACACTTTAAAGGAGCAGATCTTCGGTTCACAAAAAGAATTAACTGAATTGAAGAGCTTTATCAAAACAGAATTCAATGCAGTGATCGAAGACTTGTCCAGTCTGGGCAAGGAACTGAAAGAGGATGTCAGTCAGATTTCGACCAAACATAAAGAGCATTTGACCGATACCTTAAAACGTTCTAAAGACAGCACCATTGAAGTGCTGAAAAAAGTCAAGCCGGTAGTGAAAGCAGAAAGTTCAGACAAAAAGCCTGAGCTGAAAAGTTAAACTGCGTTGAAAGGCTGCTCTTTAAAAGGAGAACAATCACATGTTCTCCTTTGTCTTTATGTAGCAAAACGGACTCACAATAATAATCAGAAGGGGTTACGATGCCACGGCATTATTTGGTAGGTGTGCTTGTTTTATTGATATTGATTATGCTGCTTAATCTGGAAAGCGGCTTGGGGCGCATACTTTATCTGGGTGTGATTGTGTTATGTTTGGGCGTACTGGGGCTGGTTTTGGGGACTGTTCTGCTCATGGTACTCACTTTTACTTTTATTCTTTATGCTGCAGTGAAAGCCATTCGGAGCCAGCATCAGTTACCTCATTAAAATGCTACTCTAAGATGTTCAAAAACAAGAAAATGCAAAATAACCATACACAGCTAACTACTTTGTCTAGAGACAAACAAAAACGTGAGACTTCAAGTCTCACGTTTTATCAGCCTATTACAGATTCAGACAGAGGATATACAGGTTTGATTGATCTAAAATACATGCAACCAGTCACGTTTATTATGAAAATCTGCCTGAGGACTACTATGCTGCATCGCGTAGTACTGGTCACCTTGCGAGGTTTTTAAAACAGCAGATAAACCCAGGAACAAGTTTTCCCATTTGAGTTTATGTGTTGCCATAAAATCGGTCAGATCCACACTGACATTGAGACCATAATGGGTACGTTTGAGCTGATTCAGCTCAATATCATCTGCAGCTTGTGGTGGCATATCTTCAGGATAGCGGTATTCTTCAAATTGATAAGCCTGCCAGGCCTGAGAAGGGGAGAGATTAATCTCACGATAAAAATCTTCACCCTGAACCCCAATAAAAATTTCAAAGCAGGTCTGTTCCCACAAGAAATCCTGACGGGGATGTGCAGCTACCATGTCTGGCCACAGGATGTAATGATTGGGATCGCGGATCCAGAAGCCCACATTTAAACTACATGGACCTTGCTGTTCAATGGCAGCAACCAGAGAGATGGCCTGAAAACGGCGATCAAATGCGCTAAGTTCGTAACTTGCCATAAGTCCTGTACTTAGTTAGACAAATGAGCGAAACGAACAAGATTGGACAATTTTTGGTTCTGTTTTGCCGCTTTCTTATAAAGCAGTGCAATTTTACCAATAGTTTGAACCACTTCAGCACCAGTCGCTTCTGAAATTTCAGCAATCAGCGCTGCACGCGCTTCACGATCTTCAGCGACAATTTTAACTTTAATCAGTTCGTGATCGTTTAAAGCACGCGCTAATTCTTCGATGACATTTTCCGTCAGACCTTTGTCACCTAGCATCACGACTGGGTTAAGTGTATGTCCGATTTGACGTAAACGCTTACGTTCCTGAATAGATAAAGCCGCCATGAGAGATAACCTGAATTTTAAAACGGCTTAGTATAGCAAAAGCAAAAAATAAACGCTGTAAATTATCAGGAAATAATCATATTCAATCTGTCCACGGAGAGAGCAAAAGCCTTAGATTTAGATACACATGTATACTGCAAAATAAGTCTTTTTCACGTACAATTAATAATGAGACATTTTTTTATTTAGAGAGTTATGGCTACACGCATTACCAACCAAAAGTTATCTAAAAGTAGTCGTGATTGGATGAGAGAGCATTTAGACGATCCTTATGTAAAAAAGGCACAAAAGGAAGGCTATCGTGCGCGTGCAGCATATAAGCTCTTAGAAATGCAAGAAAAGTATAAAATCATTAAACCTGGTATGACTGTGGTCGACCTGGGCGCAGCGCCAGGCAGCTGGTCACAGATTGCCGGTAAACTTGTTGGCGATAAGGGTTTATTGATTGCATCTGATATTTTACCAATGGATGCTTTACCAGATGTCACTTTTCTGCAAGGTGACTTCCGTGAAGAAGAAGTTTTCCAAAAACTGCTAGAAATTTTAGATGGTCGTACTGTAGACGTTGTAATTTCAGATATGGCCCCCAATACATCAGGTAATAAGGCTGTAGATCAACCGCGTCAGATTTACTTGTGTGAACTTGCACTGGATTTTGCCAATAAGGTGCTAGGCCCCAAAGGTCAATTTGTGGTAAAAGTTTTCCAAGGCTCAGGTTTTGATGAATTCCGTAAGCAAGTGGTTGATAGTTTTGATATTCTGAAAACATCTAAACCCTTGGCATCACGTGCTCGCTCTAAAGAAGTTTTCCTGATCGGGCAGGGACGCAAGAAGGCTTTAAAATAAGTCTACTTGCCAAGTCGTTAAAAATTGTGCATTTTGTACGTTTTCAGATAATTGTAAGTTAATTTACAGCTTAAGTATTAAGGTCACCCTGAACAGGGCATGATCAAATTAGATTGGAATGGGAATAAAGCTTTGAGCGATCTTTTTAAGAATGCCGTATTGTGGCTCGTAATACTGGGTGTGCTGGTGTTAATCTTCAGCAACGTCAGTGACCGCAATCAACCGACTACAATGAACTACTCAGAGTTTGTTGCCGCGGTCAATGCTGGCCAAATTAAACAAGTTGTTATTGACGGCGAAAGAATTCGTGGCGAAAAATCAAACGGTTCAGAGTTTGAAAGTATTCGTCCGGCAGTTCAGGATCCTGAGCTGATGCCAAGCCTCATTAAAAATAATGTTGTGGTCGAAGGTGAAGCACCACAACGTCAAGGCTTGCTCATGCAGTTGCTTATTGCAAGTTTCCCTGTGCTTTTAATCATTTTGTTATTCATGTTCTTTATGCGCAACATGGGTGGCGGTGCAGGTGGTAAAAACGGCCCAATGAGTTTTGGTAAGTCTAAAGCCAAAATGTTGTCTGAAGACCAGATTAAAGTCACTTTCGTCGATGTTGCCGGTTGTGATGAAGCCAAGCAAGAAGTGGTTGAAATTGTCGACTTCCTGAAAGACCCAACCAAATTTAAACGTCTCGGTGCAAGTATTCCACGTGGTGTTTTGATGGTCGGTCCTCCAGGTACAGGTAAAACCTTGCTTGCCAAAGCCATTGCCGGTGAAGCTAAAGTGCCATTCTTTAGTATTTCAGGTTCTGACTTCGTGGAAATGTTTGTGGGTGTTGGTGCATCGCGTGTGCGTGACATGTTCGAACAGGCAAAACGTCATGCACCATGTATCATCTTTATTGATGAGATTGATGCAGTCGGTCGTCACCGTGGTTCAGGTACGGGTGGTGGTCACGATGAACGTGAGCAGACGCTGAACCAGATGCTGGTGGAAATGGACGGCTTTGAAGGCAATGAAGGCATTATCGTGATTGCTGCAACCAACCGTGCAGATGTACTGGATAAAGCATTACTTCGTCCAGGCCGTTTTGACCGTCAAGTTGTGGTTGGTTTGCCAGACATTAAGGGTCGTGAACAAATCCTGAATGTGCATTTGAAAAAATTGCCTTCAGTCACAGGGGTCGATGTTAAAGTACTTGCACGTGGTACACCGGGCTTCTCGGGTGCGCAATTGGCCAACCTAGTGAATGAAGCTGCTTTATTTGCTGCACGCCGTAACAAAAACACTGTCGATATGCATGACTTTGAAGATGCAAAAGACAAGCTTTATATGGGTCCTGAGCGTAAATCGATGGTACTTCGTGATGAAGAGCGTCGTGCGACGGCTTATCATGAAGCAGGTCATGCGATTGTTGCTGAAAGTTTGCCGGGTACAGACCCTGTGCATAAAGTCACCATTATGCCGCGTGGCTGGGCATTGGGCGTGACCTGGCAGCTACCTGAATTTGACCAAACCAGCCATTATAAAGACAAAATGTTGAATGAACTTTCGATTTTGTTTGGTGGTCGCATTGCAGAAGAAGTCTTCATTAACCAAATGTCGACAGGTGCTTCAAACGACTTCGAACGTGCAACTAAAATGGCACGTGCGATGGTGACCAAATACGGTATGTCTGACAAAATGGGCGTCATGGTCTATGAAGAAGATGCACAGCAATCGTTTATGGGCAGTATTGGTAGCCGCAGTATTTCTGAAACGACCCAGTTAGAAGTCGATCGTGAAATCCGCCGAATTCTGGATGAGCAATATAAAGTCGCACGCGATATCTTGGAAAGTAAAAAAGATATTGCCCATGCGATGGTCAAAGCCTTGATGGAATGGGAAACTATTGATCGTGATCAAATCCGTGACATTATGGAAGGTCGTGAGCCTCAACCGCCAAAAGTCTATGTTGCAGAAAATCCTGTGATTGATGTAACCCCAGATGATGGCCCGTTGACGCCACCGCCATTGCCAGCCAACTAAGTTAAATAAAAAACCACCTTCGGGTGGTTTTTTTATGTCAGTCATTTTTATGATAATTTCCTGAATGCTATATTTAACTCAAAACTAATGGGCAAATGTCTTATCGAGCTTTGCTTTATTGCTCTATCCATAAGACAATATTCGAATTATTGTGAACGAGGATGGAAACATGCAGCTGATGCCTTTACGACCACATGTATGGACATTTGGTGAGTTAAAACTGGACTTATCTCAGCCGCATGTGATGGGAATTCTCAATGTCACCCCCGACTCATTTAGTGATGGTGGTCGGCATAATCAAAAAGAAGATGCAGTTGCACGTGCGCTGGAGATGATGGCTGAAGGTGCGACCGTAATTGATATCGGCGGGGAATCGACCCGTCCGGGTGCCGCTGTGGTAGACGTAGAGGAAGAGATCCGCCGCGTGGTGCCTGTGGTTGAAGCCTTAGCAAAACATGATGTTGTTCTCTCGATTGATACTTCACAACCAGAAGTGATTCGTGCAGCGGTTCAGGCCGGAGCGCATATCTGGAATGACGTCCGTGCGTTGACCCGCCCCAATGCCTTAGTAACGGCCGCTGAATTAAATATTCCGGTAATCATTATGCATATGCGTGGTGAGCCGACCACCATGAACAATCTGGATCAATATGAGGATGTCACTACCGAGGTGATTGGCGAACTATCTCAACGTGTTCAGGATGCCTTGGATGTAGGAGTAAAAGCCGAAAATATCATGATTGATCCGGGGTTTGGTTTTGCCAAGAATGCCCAGCAAAATCTCAAGCTGCTTCAAGAATTTTATAAATTGACAGAAATGGGTTATCCGATTTTATCTGCCTTATCACGTAAACGTTTTATTGGGGCTGTTTTAGATGGCGCAGAACCACAGGCGCGTGCGGTGGGGTCGGCAACAGCACATTTGCTCAGTATTCAGCAGGGCGCCTGTATGGTACGGGCACATGATGTGAAAGCGACAGCGGATGCGATTAGAGTCTGGCAAGCCATGCAGATGGCGTAGACATTGATGGCGGGAAAGTAAGCATCTGGCAATGTTGTTTGGCTTTTGAGCAACAATGTGCTATATAGGCACGCTTAGATTAAATTGTCATCTTTTAGAGTGCCTGTAATGTTTGCAGATTTACTTCTCCCCATGTTCGATGATGCGTATTATCCCGATATTCTGGTTGCTGAAATCAAACAGCACATCGAACGTTTTGCCCAAAAAGTCGCTAAATCAGCTTTGTCAGATCAAGAAATTTACCAGCTTGCCCATCTGACCGTTGCTGATATTAATGCCATGAAACCGCAGTTTGAAGATCTGGATTCATCTCTGGATGATACCGCTGCAGATTATATTGCCGAAGCCATGATGATGGTGGTGCAAGAGCACGGGTTGTTCGAGATTGAAATGGAAGAGCTGATTACCAATCGTGAATGGTGATCGATAAAACCCTGCTACTGCAGGGTTTTTTATTATTTGTAGAAATAGTCTTTAAAACTTTTAAAGCGAATCGAGCTGAGTAATTTTTGCTCTTCATGCATGCATTGCTGATAAAGATTCTGGTAATAAGCCTGCAGATTTGACTGGTCCTGAATCGGTTGCGGTGTTTTGGATCTGGACTGTTGATAGGCCCAAAAGGCCAGCTGCCGCAGTTTTTGCAGTTTGATCTGATCAATTGCACTACAAGAACTTTTAAATAAAGGTTCTAAGGTCACAGCGCCAAAAGAGGAAAGCGCTAAAATGATCATGCTGATGATCACCAACATATCTGAATGAATTACATACAGATTCAGCAATAAAACCAGAAAAATCGGAATTTGCAGATACAGACAGTTCTGCAAGCGCTGACTATAGGCTTTGGAGCTGAATTGTGCCTGATATTGTGCATACCAGATATAGGGATAAAGCAGGGCCATTAACATGATCAAGGTGACATTAAAGGCGATCGTGGCATTCTTGAAAAAATAATATTCCAGAAGTACTGAGCTGATGCTACAGGCCACGCAGATTAAAAGAGACAGTAAATTAATCGCGATCACAAACTGGAGATTTTGCAGGGCATTAAATTTGAAGCGGCTATAACGCAGCTTCAGGAAAAAAGCGTCTGGATGGCGTAATTGTAATGTGGCGAGATCGAAGTATTTTAATTCTGACATGAGGATTTCGCGCTAAAAGAATAAAATTCAGGCACAAAAAAACCAGCCTAATGCTGGGTTTTCTATTGCACCATTTTAATAAAGATTAAAATGGTGCCCGAGGCCAGACTCGAACTGGCACGCTTTGTGGGCGGGGGATTTTAAATCCCCTGTGTCTACCGATTTCACCACTCGGGCATGTGCGCAATAATAGAGGACGAAATAAAGCTTGGCAAGCACATTTCTAAATGATTGCTTTCTTTTCAAGCAATTCCGTGGCTTCTCTCTAAAAAATTAGCAGATCAATCTGTTTTTAAGGCCCCTTATTAGAAATATTCAAGATGGCTAATCAAAATAATAGAGCGAACTATGAGTTCTCGTCCAGATAACTGTCGACATCCAGATGCTTGATGGTTTTACAGTATTGATGCTCATGTTTCAGCAGTTGGATATATAACTCGGCATAGTGATTTAATTGCTGTTTTAGTTCGGCATGCTGAGGATGATTGTTTGAACAAAAACGTAATTTTAGTCGAAGCATACAGGTCTGTTTATAAGCCCAGAAGCAGATTCTACGTAATTGTTGCAACTGATAATGTTCAGTATTTTGGCTGTTTTCCCGGAACAAGTTTTCCCGATAAAAACGGATAAAGCCAAAGCTGACTCCAAAAAAGAATAAACTCCACATCAGCAGGCTACTTTGTACAAAAAACAGATTTAAGGTTTGTAGTATAATCACCACAGCCATCTTGATTGGGGTATGGCGTAATAACTGATATAGCGAATAAGAAGAATGCTGAACCTGTTGCAGAATTAAGGTGAGACTCAACATCAGGAACAACAGTATCGCCAAAATGGCATAACTTTGCGCCTGAAATTCGCTCACTTGCACAAAAGATTGCTTTATGACGTCACCGAACATCAAACTGACGGGAATAAAAATCATGGCCGCCAAGACCCAGGGAATCAAAAGCTTGGCTTTATCTCAGATCCCACGGATTTTGATCTGGCTATAGAACAGGTAATTGCCTTTAAATGCAGTCGGATACTGTTGTTGAAGTTGCTGCAGCAACAAAGTCACTTGGGTAGTGGGCATCATCCAGAGATTGATTCAGAAATAGACACAGGCACTATAGTCGATTTGACGCAGAATCACAGGACAAATCCATTTTCAGCGCTTATCATTGCTTTAATCACGAAGATTTTAGTTTTTTAGCCACGAATTATGCGAAAATAGCCGATTCAAGATTTATTTTTTTAAGGACAGTTTATGACTGATCAATCTCCTGAGGCGTTAAGCGACATCGAAATTTTAGACATCCTGCAAAGCATGAAAAAGGATGAACTAAATACTGAGGCGAAAGAAGTGATTCGTCAGGGTGGTAAAGCTGGTCGTCAGGAAGCGCATAAAGAAGCGTTAGTGGCATTGAATCAGTCATTTGAAGACAAATTTGTCGAAGCGGTATCTTTGGCTTTGGGCCTGAATACGGCACAAATCAAAAAAATCCGTTATAAAAAAGACCGCGTCCGTATTTTAAAAGCGCGCGGAATTGATTATATGGCGATTGATGGTGCTGAAACTGCACAGGTACTGTCACAAATTGCCCAAGCAATTGTGCGTGAAGACGCGATTGTTACCCATGACCTGCATAATATTTTCCCATTCTGGAAAGAAGGCTGGCCTATGGTGCAGTTCGACAATGCTTACAAGATTCTAGAAGATGATATCCAGATTCACTATCAAGCTGTTTTAGATGCATTGTTAACAAAGATCTAAGCACCTCAATAGATGTAAAAAAGCACCGTTAGGTGCTTTTTTATGATTGAATTTACTGGTTTGAATAAAACAAACTTAAAATAAAACTGATAGGAACGATAAATAGTCGTCCCCATAAAATCAAAGGTATGGCTAAATACTGTCCCCAACTCATGGTTCGGTCATAATGGCCACGGTGACGCTGGTAACCATAAGGGGTAATGATGCAAGCAAAAATCAATAAAATGATCGCTAAAAACAAAAACAGCGGATTTTGTTGTTGAGCAAAAAAGAAATAGATTAAATACAGTCCTGAATAAAAACTAAAACAAGCCAATAGCGCAGAAATGGACATCACTCTATCCTTATGATTTTTATTTTAAAATAGAAGAAGAATCAGATTATTCTGATTCTTCCTGAATTAATGGATTGATTTCAATGATCCGAGTCACCAGCAACTGGTCAATCTTGAAATGATCGACATCGACGACTTCAAATTTATAACCGGCATGAATGACGGTATCGGCAGGACGCGGAATTTTACGCAGCTTGAACATCATAAAACCAGCCAGTGTTTCGTAATTTTCCTCATCTGGCATTGAGTCGATTTCAAGCGCATGTTTCATGTCTTCAATTGGCGTGCTGCCTTCAATCAACCAGGAATTATTGTCACGCTTAATAATTTGCTGATCGGCTTCAATTGGTGTCACCCAGTCGCCCATCACGGTAATCATAATGTCGGAGAGGGTAATCACCCCAACTACCAGCGCATATTCATTAATGACGACGGCAAATTTTTCCTTGGTCGAGCGAAAACGGTCCAGAACTTCCGATAAAGTTAAAGTATCCGGAATGGTCAGGACATTACGGATGGTATTTTCATTTAACTGTAGCAGCGACTGGTTATTCAGAATCCGCACCAGAATATCTTTGGCATCGACATAGCCAATCACACTGTCGATGTCATTGCTACACACCAGAAACTTGGAATAGGGATATTCCGCCAGCTTTTGCCGAATACTTTCTTCTGGTTCATTTAAGGTAAAGAACACCACATTCTCACGGGTAGTCATACTCGAAGGTACATTACGCTCTTCCAGCTCGAATACATTTTCAATGAAATGATGTTCCTGTTTTTGCAGTACGCCAGCCTGTGCACCTGCATCCATCACTGCGGAAATATCATCAAAGGTAATATTATCATCACGAATGGTATTCACTTTAAACAGACGGAACAGCATGTTGGCAATAACATTAATGAGCCAGGCCAAAGGCTTACAGACTTTAATGAAAATCTGAATGGGTTCAATGACCGAGACTGCGATCTTTTCTGGCGCAATCATGGCCAGACGTTTCGGCATCAAGTCTGCAAATAAAATAAATAAAGAAGTGACGACAGTGAAGGAAAGTGCAAAGCTAATGTTTTCAGCCCACGGACCCTGGTAAAAGCGGGAAACAAAATTAAAAATATAAGGACGGAAGGCTCCTTCACCTAAAATACCGCCAAGAATGGCGACTGCATTTAAACCGATTTGAGAGGCTGCAAAGAAGTCAGCAGAATTTTCTTGTAGATCTAAAACTTTTTGAGCGCGATGTTCACCCGATTCAGCCAGAATTTTCAGTTTGACTTTACGGGCACCTGCGAGGGCGATTTCTGTTAAAGATAAAAAACCGGCCCCCGCGATGAGTATTAAGATAATCACGATATTTTGTAAGAGGCTCACAAATCCACCTGTGGATGAATAGTATCTTGGGATATTTTTAACACAAAAAAAGGCTTGAGGTGTAAAAACTACCTCTCAAGCCTTCAAAGTATAATCTTAAAAAATAAGAATTTAGAAGAATTTGAGTTTAATAGTGTGAAAATTGAGAATTATTGCTCAGGAATTCACGATTTTCTTCCTCAATCATTTGACGCGCAACATACAAAATCAGCTGACGTAACCAGCGATGTGCAGGGTGATGATGCAATAGAGGGCACCATGCCATTTTGAGTTCAAATTCGGGAATATAAAATGGTGGATCTTTCAGAATTAAATTATGATTCTTGGCTTGCAGGCGTGCGATCCGTGAAGGCAGGGTTGCCACCAGATCGACATTGGAGGCCAATAAACCTGGCATTTGATAATGACGGGTAAAGACCGAGATTTTACGTTTCTGGCCAATACGTTCCAAAGCCTGATCGATCCAGCCTAAACCGGCCTGTTTCTCCGGGTTGACCCCAAAGCCGACACCCATACCGGTTTTAGAGACCCAGATATGCTGTGCATCCAGATAGCTTTTTAAGTTCAGGTTGGTTGCAGCGGGGTGTTTATTGTTTAATAAACAGGAAAAACTGTCACGCCAGACCAGAACCTGATGAAAACTTTGCGGTATTTCATTAAAACGGTTAATCGCCAGATCAACTTTGCCTTGTTCCATGTCACGATAAGACACATCACTCGGGGTTAGAAAGTCCAAGACCACGTTCGGTGCTTCTGAACGTAAGGCTTTGACCAGCCGAGGAACCAGCGTCGCTTCGGCATAATCCGAGGTCATAATCCGGAAGACACGATTTGACGTATAAGGACGGAACTCGGTACGCGGTTCCAGAATCATGGACAAGTCAGCCAGCGCATCCCGGATACGTGGCTGTAACTCAAGTGCACGTTCTGTGGGTGTCATGCCTTCAGAAGAACGGATCAGGAGAGGATCATTAAATAAATTGCGTAATCGGCGTAAAATATTACTCATGGCAGGCTGGGTAACGCCCAATTGTTCGGCTGCACGGGTGACATTTTTTTCGCGAAGAAGTACATCAAGATAAATTAATAGATTGAGATCGACCCGCTCCAGATTCATAAAAGAAATACCGAGAATAAATACAAGAAATTATGCTGATTATGCCATAACTGCCGGGCTTTGTGTAAAGCGCCGATGAAAAAAAAGCCATGATAAAGCAGATAAAATCTAGGGAATTTATGCAGGTTTAAGCTGAATAATTAACGATTTTATTCGACTGAGTAGAAGCATGGGCTAAGCAAAGATTCAGTATTTTCATGTATGCAGATCAACAGCTCCATAACCAAGCTTTAAACTTTAAAAATACAGGTGTGAGTGCGTGAATAATTGCGTGAAAAGTATGCTATCTTGATAAATGCTTCAGCCTAAGAAATAATTCAAAATCATGATTATTTTTTAATAAAAGTGGATTTGAGCCAAGCCCAGACTTAAGTCTAATGAAGTATTTTTAAGCAGTATGAGTGAAAAACGATCAGTTTTATTTTAGTAAAATATAAAATAAAACAATATCTTATTTTAACATCACAGGATTATACTAAGACTTTCATCTACTCATTTTTTAAATAAATACTGAAGATTCTTGCAGACTATTGGATTAATTTTCATAAGCCCACTAATCTTTAGCTATCCCAACGGACCGGCGAAAATCTAAACAAGTTACTGAGGGTGTGATTTGAACGGTTCGTTGCAGAAAAATCCTAATATTATTACAGGAAAATATCATGACTACATACCAAACAGCGATTGATGCAATCCGCGAATTGAAAGCGAAATTCGGTAACACTTGGGCAGACATCAGTCCTGAAGATGCTGCGCGTATGCAAATCCAAAACCGTTTCAAAACTGGTTTAGACATTGCGAAATATACCGCGGCAATTATGCGTCGTGATATGGCTGCTTATGATGCAGACTCTAGCAAATACACTCAATCATTAGGTTGCTGGCATGGTTTCATCGCACAACAAAAAATGATTGCGAACAAAAAATACTTCGGTACGACTGAACGTCGCTACATTTACCTTTCTGGTTGGATGGTTGCAGCACTTCGTTCAGAATTTGGTCCACTTCCTGACCAATCTATGCACGAAAAAACTTCTGTTCCTGCATTGATCGAAGAAATCTACACATTCTTACGTCAAGCTGACGCGAAAGAATTGAACGACTTGTTCCGTGCACTTAAAAAAGCACAAGAAGCAGGCGATACTGCTAAAGCAGCTGAATTGACTTCACAAATCGACAACTTCCAGACTCACGTTGTGCCAATTATTGCGGACATCGATGCGGGTTTCGGTAACGAAGAAGCGACTTATCTTTTAGCTAAGAAAATGATCGAAGCGGGTGCATGTGCACTACAAATCGAAAACCAGGTGTCTGACGCGAAACAATGTGGTCACCAAGCTGGTAAAGTAACTGTGCCACACGAAGACTTCATCGCGAAAATCCACGCACTTCGCTATGCATTCCTTGAAATGGGTCTTGACGACGGTATCATCGTTGCACGTACTGACTCTGAAGGCGCTGACCTGACTCAAAAAATCCCAGTGGTTAAAGAGCCAGGCGACATCGCTTCTCAATATATCAGCTACTTGGAAACATCTGAAATTGATATCGCTGATGCACAAGAAGATGAAATCCTGATCAAACGTGATGGCAAACTTCACCGTCCTAAACGTCTTGCTTCTGGCTTGTACCAGTTCCGTGAAGGCACGCAAATTGACCGCGTTGTACTTGACTGTGTAACCAGCTTGCAAAATGGTGCGGATCTTCTTTGGATCGAAACTGCGACACCAAACGTTGCTGAAATCGCTCACATGGTAAACCGTGTGAAAGAAACAGTTCCAAATGCGAAACTTGTATACAACAACTCACCTTCATTCAACTGGACGCTTAACTTCCGTCAACAAGCGTATGACCGTTGGGTTGCTGAAGGTAAAGACGTTTCTGCTTACGACCGTGCTAAGTTAATGAGCGCTGAGTACGATGCAACTGAACTGGCTGCTGAAGCTGACCAAAAAGTTCGTACCTTCCAAGCAGATGCTGCGCGTGAAGCGGGTGTGTTCCATCACTTGATCACACTTCCGACTTACCACACAGCTGCACTTTCTACGCATGAACTTGCTCAAGGTTACTTCGGTTCTGAAGGCATGTTGGCTTATGTTGCTGGCGTACAACGTAAAGAAATCCGCGGCGGTATCGCATGTGTTAAACACCAGGCAATGGCTGGTTCTGACATCGGTGATGACCACAAAGAAATCTTCGCTGGTGACAATGCATTGAAAGCTGGTGATGACGCTAAAAACACAATGAACCAGTTCAGTGCTTAATCTGCTGAATTGATTCACCAAAAAACCCTGCATCTGCAGGGTTTTTTATTTGGAAAAATGCTATTAATAAATAGGAAATGGCAACCTCAAGAAAGTATTCAAGTGAGATCATCCATAATTTCTCCATGATTGGTTTTTATCACAGTTATTATGTGTTTAATTCTTGCATTCTACTGCTATGTCACTGAATATTTAGATATAGCTTGCTCGTATTTGGTCTAAATTCATCCCTCTTTAATTAAAAAGTGACTCGGACTTATGCTGTCTAAATTTTTTATCCACCGCCCGATCTTTGCTGGGGTATTGGCGATTGTCGTGATGGCGATTGGCCTGTTCGCAGTGATGAACCTGCCAGTGGAACGTTATCCGGACATTGCCCCGCCACGGATAACGGTGGCAGCAACCTATAGTGGCGCTTCTGCGGAAACTGTGGAAGAAAGCGTGACCCAGGTGCTGGAGCAGCAGATTAAAGGGATTGACCATTTACTGTATTTTAGTTCGAATAGTGATTCTTCAGGGCGCAGCCGGGTCAGCATCAGCTTTGAAAATGGTACCGACCCCGATACAGCACAGGTTCAGGTACAAAATGCGATTAATGGGGTATTGAACCGTTTACCGGAAGATGTCCAACGCCAGGGCGTTAACGTGTTTAAATCTCTCGGCGATACCCATATGGTGATCAGCCTGTATGATGAGTCCGGCCGCAGTAACAATATTGAACTTTCTGATTACTTGATGACACATCTGGAGCAGGACATTTCCCGGATTGAAGGCATTGGTGAAGTTGATGTTTTTGGTTCTCAATATGCGATGCGGATCTGGCTGGATCCAGGAAAACTCAAACAGTATAAGCTGATGCCAAGCGATGTTCGTGCCGCCATTGAAGCTCAGAATACTCAGGTGGCTGCGGGCGCGATTGGGGATTTGCCGGCAGTGGATGAACAATACCTGAATGCTAAAGTCACCTCGGGTTCCCGTCTAAAAACCGTTGAAGAATTCCAGAATATTATTGTCAAATCGGATCGTGCCGGTAGTTTTATTTATTTAAAAGATATTGCACGGGTCGAACTTGGTGCTGAAAGTTATCAGTCTTATAGCACCAATAATGGTTATCCTTCGGCAGGTCTTGGGATTTCTCTGGCCTCAGGTGCCAATGCCATTGCCACCTCAAACTTGATTAAAGCTGAAGTTGCCCGTATTTCCCAGCAATTGCCCGAAGGCTATAAAATTGCCTATCCACGAGACAATACGCCCTTTGTACAAGAGTCGATTAAAGAGGTGGTCAAAACCCTGATCGAAGCGATCATTCTGGTTATCATGGTGATGTTCATTTTCTTGCAGAACTGGCGTGCCACCTTGATTCCTACCGTAACGGTGCCGGTGGTGATTTTGGGAACCATGGCGGTGCTTTATGCACTGGGCATGAGTATCAATACCTTAACTTTATTCGCTTTGGTTCTGGCCATTGGTCTATTGGTTGATGATGCGATTGTGGTGGTAGAAAACGTGGAACGGCTGATGCATGAACAGCATTTGTCTGCCAAAGAGGCGGCGTTAGAGTCCATGCAGGAAATTAGTGGGGCATTGGTCGGAATTACCTTAGTTCTAACCGCAGTCTTTATTCCGATGGCGTTCTTTGGCGGTTCTACCGGGGTGATCTACCGACAGTTCTCCATCACTTTGGTTGCGGCCATGTCCTTATCCTTATTGGTGGCCTTGATTCTAACCCCAGCACTGTGTGCGCTCATTCTGAAACCGAATCCAAAACCGGCAAAATGGGCGGCATGGTTTAACCAGAAGCTGGATCATTTAAAGCATCGTTATCTGCATCTTTCCAAAGTCACGATTCAGCATCAGGTCATTTGTTTACTGCTTTTCGCCGGCTTGATCTGTGTCTTTGCACTGTTTTACCGTGCTTTGCCAACCAGTTTTTTGCCGAGTGAAGATCAGGGGATTTTAAGCCTGCAAATCAAAGTGCAGGAAGGTGCTCCGATGAAAAATACCATTCAGGTCGGAGAAGAGGTTCGTAAATATTTTCTGGATCAGGAACAGGCCAATGTCAGCCTGGTGATGATTCGTTATGGCCGCAATTTCTCGGGAACTGGCCAGAATCTGGCCACCGGTTTTGTGGCATTAAAACACTGGAATGAACGTTCCGGTCAGGACAATACCGCACCCGCGATTCGTGAACGGGCTTTGAAGCATTTTCAAAGTAACCCTAATGCACAAATCAACGTATCCATGCCCGCGTCAGTCAATGGTCTGGGACAAACCGATGGTCTGGATTTCTGGATTCGGGATATCAATGGTAATGGCCGGCAGTATCTGGAACAGCAATTTCAGGCACTGGAAGCTCAGGCTGGCAATTATGCAAGCTTTGAAAATCTGGGCAAACGTTCTAATCCTGAAAAAGCCGAACTACGCGTCAATATTGACCAGAAACAGGCCATGGCCAATGGTCTGACCCAAACGGCAATTAATAGCACCTTATCTAGCGCTTGGGGTGGCAGTTATATCAATGACTTTATTGATCGCGGCCGGATTAAACGAGTGATCATGCAGGGCGATGCCGAATTTCGTTCCAAGCCGGAAGATCTGGCACAATGGCATGTCCGTAATGACCAGAATCAAATGGTGCCTTTTAGTAACTTCTCGCAAGTGGACTGGAGTGGTGGTCCGGAAGTGGTCAACCGTTTCATGGGCTATACCGCACTACAGATGGAAGCAGATCGGGCTCAAGGCAGCAGCTCCGGTCAGGCCATGCAGGATGTAGAGGCGCTGATTGCTGAACAGGACGGCGTAGATGTGGTCTGGAGCGGTTTATCCTTTGAAGAAAAACAGTCCAATAATCAGGCCATCTGGCTGTATCTGATTTCGATAGGTTTTATTTTCCTGTGTCTGGCCGCATTGTATGAAAGCTGGAGTATTCCTACTGCAGTGATGTCAGCAATTCCTCTTGGTATTGGCGGCAATATTATTTTCAGTTATTTGGCTGGCTTCCCGAATGATATCTATTTTCAGATTGCCTTGCTGACCACCATTGGCTTGTCCTGTAAGAATGCCATTCTGATTGTGGAATTTGCTTCGCTGGCACAGCAACAGGGCAAATCGGTGGTGGAGGCAGCATTAGAAGGTGCTTCCTTGCGTCTGCGTCCGATCCTGATGACTTCCTTGGCTTTTGGCGCCGGGATTTTACCCTTGGTCTTTGCCACGGGAGCAGGCGCGGTAAGCCGTCAGGAAATTGGTGTCAGTGTATTCGGCGGCGTAATTTTCGGAACCGTGCTGGTGCTAATTTTTATTCCCTTTATGTATGTGATGATTCGAAGTTTAATGGCTAAAAAATCACCTGTTGATTCATGATCGTGCGCTCAGAAAAACAATCCATAGCCTGACTCAATCCGGCTGTGATGATTTAGATGCACTGAGAGCAGGGGTAATGTTCGGAGGATGATGCTAAAATCCACGCCTTTGCGCTTATAACCATGGACTGCCTATGCCGAAAATTTCAGAAAAAATACAGCATATTCAACAACAGATCCGTTCTGAACACCATGCTATGGCGATTGGCTTATTAAATGAGCTGAATGTCGCCGATCAGGCCAGTATTTTAAAAGGTTTGAAGTTAGAAGAACAGATCCGGATTTTTCAGGAACTCAAAGAACCGAGCCGGGTATTCGAGTTTATGCCACTCAGCCAACAAGTCAGTCTGGCTGAGCAATTACCGGTCGCACAGATTATTGCGATTTTAAATGCGCTCGATTCGGACAACTTTGTCGATGTTTATAAACGATGTTCTCCACAGCTGCAGCAGCAGCTCATGGCAAAATTGTCCGAAGCGAGTCGGCAAACCCTAAAAGATCTGGCGATTTATCCTGAAGGGACTGCTGGTGCGCTGATGAGCTCCAGTTTTGTTTCTTTACATCAGGATCTGTCGATTCATGACGCTATCCAAATGTTGCGTGTGGTGGCCGCAGATCAGGAAACCCTGTATCTGATTTATATTGTTGATGAGCAGGACCAGCTGATCGGGGTAGTCTCTTTAAGGCAGATGATTCAGGCCAGTCCTGAAACCAGCATTGCCGAGATCATGCAAAGAGATGTGATTTACGCCAAGATTGGGGATGACCAAGAAGACGTCGCAAAAACTTTAACCTATTATGATTTTATGGCTTTGCCGATTGTCGATGAGCATAAAAAAATTCTTGGAATTGTCACTTATGATGATGCCATGGACATCATGGAAGCCGAAACCACCGAGGATATTTTAAAGTCAGGGGCGGTTGAGCCCTTAACTGAGTTAAGTTTAAAAACTGCGCCTATTTTTACATTGTACCAGAAGCGCGTATCTTGGCTGGTGATTCTGGTCTTTGGCAGTCTATTGTCCGGCATTGGCATTGCACATTATGAAGAGACCATTGCCGCGCATATTGTTCTGGTTTTTTTTCTGCCATTGCTGGTGGGCAGTGGTGGTAATGCCGGCTCGCAGTCGGCGACCTTGATGGTGCGTGCTTTGGCCACCGGTGATGTAGAGTTTAGAGACTGGTTTAGCCTGCTCAGCCGGGAAACCTTGGTGGCGTTGTGTCTGGGTGGCACCATGGCACTGGCTGTCTCGGTGTTGGGTTATGTCCGAGGGGATATCATGGTGGCTGTGGTTCTGGCGATCAGTATGCTCGGCATTGTGCTGATGGGCTGCCTGATCGGCATGAGTCTACCTTTTATTCTGAACAAGTTTAAGATGGATCCGGCCAGTGCCTCTGCACCTTTGGTGACCTCTATTTGTGATGCCACCGGTGTGATTATTTATCTATTTGTTGCTTCCAAATTATTGTTTTAATTCACAGATTGCTACAACTTTGGTCTCAAAATAATTTATGCTGATGAAAGTCAGCCCTATTTTTGGAATCACATATGCCTGAGCCTGGACAAAAAACAAAACTGAGTCAACAAGAGGTCATTCGTCTGGAACGTGATCTGGCCAAGTTTGCCAACATGATGGATTCAGTGGTACGTATTCCATTTACCAAGCAAGGGGTAGGGGCAGATGCCGCGCTGAGTACGATTCCGGTCGCTGGAGATATCGCCGGTTTTGTATTGACCTGTTATGCCATTCATAAGGCCAAACAGATTGGGGTGCCGAGTGCCAAGCTGAATCCGGTCATGAAACTGGCGGTGATGGATGCGGTGGTTGGATTTATTCCAGTGGCAGGCACCATTTTTGATATTTTTATTCGTCCCAGTCGCAAGGCGCTTAATGTGGTGCATGTTCATATTCGTGAAGAATATCAGATTCACAGTGATCGACATGTGGTACACCCTTTTTTGCATGAAAGCCTGGAACGCAAACAGCAGCAATCTGTATTTTGGCGCAATCCTGTAGTGGCCTGGATCTGGATTCATATCCCGGATATTTTAGGCGCCTTGTTCCTGATTCTATTTGTTTTTGCGATTGGGTGGGGTGCGATGGCGTTGTATCAGTGGATTAGCGCATAAAGGCCTATATAAATAATGAATAATTGAATCCAATAAAAAAGCCTGCAAGTGCAGGCTTTTTTCAATCAATGAATAGTATTACTTAAGCACAATCAAGCTGTTGTAGTGCAGCAACACGTTGTTCGATGCTTGGATGCGTCTGGAACAAGGCAGCAAGGCTAAAGCCTTCTTCTTTACCCGCAGAAATCGCAAATGCTTTCATTTCTTTCGGCATGGCATCTGGCATTTCAGACTCTGCCTGTAAGCGCAATAATGCTGAAATCATAGCCTGTTTACCTGCCAAGCGCGCACCTGCTTCATCGGCACGATACTCACGCTGACGGGAGAACCACATCACAATCGACGACGCCAGAATACCGAATACGATATCCAGTACGATGGTAATTACAAAATAGGCAATACCCGGTGCTTCACCTTCTTCACGACCAAAAACGTTACGGTCAATAAAATCACCCGCGACACGTGCGAAGAACATGACGAAGGCGTTCACAACACCCTGAATCAGTGCCAGAGTGACCATATCACCATTGGCGACGTGACCAATCTCATGCGCCAATACTGCACGAAGCTCGTCTTTGTTCATACGCTCAAGCAGACCAGTCGATACGGCTACTAAAGCATCGTTTTTATTCCAGCCAGTGGCAAAGGCATTGGATTGATAAGATGGGAAAATACCCACTTCCGGCATTTTAATGCCTGCACGCTGAGAAAGTTGTGCAACTTCATGGAGCAACCAGGCTTCAGCTTGGTTACGAGGTGCATTCGGGTCAATCAGTTCAGTACCCGTGGTCTTTTTCGCCATCCATTTAGACATGAACAGGGAAATCATTGAGCCAACCATACCGAACACGAAACAGATGACCAACAGGTTGCCTAGATTCAAGCCACCTGCGCCATGGTAACTACCGACACCGAAGAGTGACAAGATAATGCCAGCTACAACCAGTACCGCGAGGTTGGTTAGCAAGAACAAACCAATCCGCATCATTGAGAAATCCTCTTATTACAGAAAAATAATCTGATTATTGAATGTAAATCATTGAAATCAATATGAGGTGAAATCGATAAGATTTCAAGAAAAAAATAGCAATTCGCTACAAAAAGACAGTATGTTTTTTGTCCATATTGAAAGATAGGTCTTTAAAAACAAAGCTGTTTCAAAATTACTCACTTAAATATATTTTTGCAGATGCTGTCGCATTGGCAGTGGCATAAGAACCCATCGGTGCATCAGTGAAGCTACCATCTGCTCGTGCAATGATCTGACGCTGATATTTTGCCGCCTGAACATTGGATGCCGTCGTGGTTTCAGTTGAATAATTGGCAGAGCTGGCAATGACACGACCAGTATCAGAGGAAGCGGTATATGTACCACTGGTGCTGCCCAGTCCCTGTGCGTACAAGTTCTGATAACGGCTGCTGACACGGCGGACATAGTCCTGAGTTTCACGAAAAGGTGGCACACCCTTATATTTGGCCACATTGCCTTCGCCGGCATTATAACCTGCCAGTGCCAAGGTGGTATTGCCATTAAAGCGTTTTAATAACCAGGCCAGATATTTGGCCCCGGCCATAATATTCTGCTGCGGGTCATAGGCATTGCTGACATTAAAACGACGTGCTGTCGCCGGCATGAGTTGCATTAGGCCTTGTGCACCGACTGGAGAGCGAGCCTGTACATTAAAACCGGACTCGGTATGCATCACGGCTTTGATCAGGCCTTCAGAGACACCATAGGTTTGCGCTGCCTGGCGAATAATCGAATCATAAGCATTTTTATTTCTACTATAGCTCGGCAAGAC
This sequence comes from Acinetobacter sp. YH12105, assembly GCF_013419095.1. NCBI lineage: Bacteria > Pseudomonadati > Pseudomonadota > Gammaproteobacteria > Moraxellales > Moraxellaceae > Acinetobacter > Acinetobacter sp. YH12105. The sequence goes on along the minus strand of NZ_VPAU01000009.1, from coordinate 100,150 downwards.
CGAAGCTTCACTGGAACCCCAATTGCTATAACTATGAATATTACTGTCTGGATAATAGGTCTTCTTTTCAACCTGAAGATGGTTATAGCGACTTTTCTTATTGGTTAATAAGGTGCTGCCATTGCTATCGCGCAACTGATAAATGGTTTGACCGGCATAGACCAACTGGCAACAACTCGCCAATAGCACAGCACTGATCCCATGACACCCCAAAACACGCAAATTTATTTTCATTGTTTATATTAGGTAAACACAATCGAGAAAAATTTAATGATGAGTTTAACAAAAAATTACGGAATGAAAAGACTTGTACGCTGCATTTATAAACGAGTTTGTAAGTGCAAGCCATTTTTTACATTTTAGAGTTAGAAAAAAAAATATGATTTAATTTAAAACCTTAGGGTTGACAGGTTTAACTAGTTGATTTTTATTAATAATTAAATTGGTTAAAAAGTGATCAATTTAAAGAAAAGCCTTATCTTTTGAGACGAAGAACTTGTCAAGTGCGTTTCAATCCACAAAGTTATCCACAGCTTTTGTGGACAACTGTGGAAAAGTCCAAAAACTAGGCATCTTGCTGATTAATTGAACTGAAACGTTCAATATATCAATCTAAATAAAACATGAAAATGAAACTAATATGACATTTGCATGAAAATAAATTCTTTTGATGCGATGCGGGCCTGAATCGGCTAAAATTGCGCGGTATTTTTATTTATGGGTGAATCTCGTCTATGTACTCGCCAGTTGAGTCCGAACAAGGATTTAATTTCAAACCTGAACTGCCAACAAGCTCAGCCTACTATCGTTTGTTGAAGAAGCTGCGTCGCCAGGTCGGACATGCCATTCGTGACTTCAAAATGATTGAAGAAGGCGATAAGGTCATGGTGTGTATTTCAGGTGGTAAAGACAGTTACACCCTGTTAGATATCATGTTGCAGTTCAAGCGTATCGCACCGATCAACTTTGATGTCGTGGCGGTGAATCTGGATCAGAAACAGCCAGGCTTCCCGGAAGATGTATTACCACGTTATTTAGAAGAAAATAACATTCCGTATTACATTCTGGAAAAAGACACCTACAGCATCACCAAAAAGTTGACCCCGGAAGGTAAGACTTATTGCGCCGTCTGTTCGCGTCTACGCCGTGGCTCTTTGTATGGCTTTGCCCAGGAAATTGGTGCGACCAAAGTTGCGCTGGGGCATCACCGTGATGATATTCTGGCGACCTTCTTCCTGAACCTGTTCCATGGCGGCAGCTTGAAGGCCATGCCACCAAAACTGTTGTCTTCTGACAAAAAGAACATTCTGATTCGTCCACTGGCTTATGTGGAAGAAAAAGACATCATCAAATATGCAGAAATGCGTCAATTTCCAATTATTCCATGTAATTTATGTGGCTCTCAGGCGAACCTGCAGCGCGCAATTATCAATGACATGTTACGTGATTGGGATAAGGCACATCCAAAACGTCTGCACAGTATTTTTGGTGCATTGCAAAATGTCTCGCCATCACAGCTGGTCGATCGTGAATTGTTTGACTTTGAAGTGCTGGACAGCCAGCGCGAATTTGACTTCAAAGACAGCTGTTCGACTGAAGAAGCGCTGGAAGGCGAGAAACGCCGGATTAATATGGTCAATCTGGGCTTTGCCACAGAATAATTTCAGTACGCAGATATCAGCCTTCGGGTTGATGTCTGTATGAAAAACAAATAAAAATAGAACTACAAAAATTGAACGACGCGTACAAAATTCGTTAGCCTTTGCGCTAATGATCATGATATAACAAAGCACGAGCATAATAGCTTCAACATGATGTCGTCTGGATAGTCGACACAAATGAACAAATAATTTGAGGAAAGATCATGCCTGCTTTTTTAACTGATGATTGGTTTTCAACTGTAGAAACACTTACTGCGCAAGCTGGTGATTTAAACTTGCCACCAGCTTTGGCGAACCTGGCGATTAATTTGGTTGTAGCGGACACTACAGGTAATACTGAACTATCTTTAGATGGTGGAGCAATTAAAAAAGGTTTGTCTTCAAATGCCAAAACGACTTTGAATATGGACGGCGAAACGTTACGTAAAGTTTTTCTGGAGTTTGATATGGCCGCAGCCATGCAGGCATTTATGACCGGTAAAATCAAAGTACAGGGTGATATGTCTCAATTGATGGCACTTCAAACTGCCAAACCGAGTCAGGAACAAAAAGATCTATTCAAGAAAGTACTTGAAAATACGACAGCTTAATTTTGCTGAACATCAGCTGAAATGAGCACAAAAAAAGCTTACCTTTGAGGTAAGCTTTTTTATCGCCGGATAGAATAAAATCCAGCTCATCAGACCTTAGATATTCACCAATTGTGGTGTGGTCTTGATGTGTTCCAGATAAGCACGAATACGGGTTACATATTGTACTGCCTGACGATAGCGGCCGTTATTGGCTTTATTCTGATCCAGATAGGCATAGAGGTTGACCCAGTTATTTGGATTCTTGCCTTGTGACTGAATGCGTTTTTGTAACTGATTCACTGCACCTGGGCCCATATTATAAGCGACCAGTGCAAACCAGTTGCGATCTGGATAAGGAATATGCTCATAGCGGCTCAGCATTTGATCATAATACTTGGCACCACCCTGAATGCTTTGGGCTGGATCGGTACGATTGCTCACACCCATTGCTTTAGCAGTGCTATTGGTCAGCATCATCAAACCGCGAACACCTGTCGGAGAGACTGAGTTCGGTTTCAGATAAGATTCCTGATAACCAATGGCAGCTAATAAATGCCAATCTAGATCATATTGCTGCGCTGTCTGTTTAAAGCTTGCTTTATAGATCGGTAACCGGTTGCTCAAATCACGTTGAATGGCTGTCCAAGATTCCTCTTTCACCACATTCTGATTATAAAATGAAGCAAGCTGCTTGATGGCACCACTTTGTTTGCCTTTACAGATAAAAGCACTAGCAGTCTGGCTCAAGGGATCTGTGGCAGATTTAAATACCAGATTTAAATTGGTATTCAAGCCATTACTCACCAAAATAGACTGATCACCACAGGTGGCGGAGAATGAAGTCAGGCGCTTATTTTCAATTTCACCTAAATCGGTGGTGGTCATGGCCAGATTGGCTTTGCCCTGAGCAACCCATTGCAGTGCAGTGGCATTATTCGGGACAATTTTAAAATCCAGTTTCACATTCAGACTGTTGGCATAGTTGCGCACCAGGTCATAACCGAAGCCATGCAGATGTTGTCCATCCTGAAATACGGTGGTCGGATTTTCGACTGCAACCACGGTCAGCTTATTGCTATTGACCACATGATCAAACTGAAGTGTGGTCTTACTTGCATTGATACTGTGAAAGGGAATAAATGCAGTGCTCAGTACAAGTGCTTTCAAAGGGAGAGAAGAAATTACAGATCGTAGGCAAAGCCTCGACCCAGTGGATGAACTACTGTGCATGTTGTCTCCGCTACAAGTAATTTATGCCCTAAAAATCACAGCCAACATAGCCAGAAATTTTAACAGTTTGATAAATTCAATAAGGGTTGGGCAGTCATGACGTCATTCAAAATGACAAGAGATTTACGCATCATTATGTAGAAAAACTACATAGATTAAAAAGTAAGCATTTCCGGAAGTAGGTGGCATATTAATGATCTAAAAAACGATTGTCAAATTTTGTACACAAATTATTATTAAAAATAATTTTAAGATATTGAAATATAATGTGAATTTTTTTTGAATTTTTTCATTGTTTTGAAATGGTAAATAAAATAAGCTGTTTGTAAGTTAATACACTGAAAATTTGATCAGCACGACGTATGAAATCCAACTTAATCACCCGTGGTGGACACGATAAATTGGTGGCAGAACTTAAGAATCTCTGGCATGAAGAGCGGCCGGAAATCACCAGAAAAGTGAACTGGGCAGCGAGTCTCGGCGATCGTTCGGAAAATGCCGATTACCAATATAACAAGCAAATTTTGCGTAAGATTGACCGCCGGGTCAGATACCTAGGCAAGCGTCTTGAAGAGCTAAAAATCATCGATTTTTCTCCAGAGCAGGAAGGCAAGGTCTATTTTGGAGCTTGGGTCGAGATTGAAAATGAAGAAGGCGAGCAGAAAAATTTACGTATTGTCGGGGTCGATGAAATTTACGATCATCATCCGCAGCATATCTCGATCAGTTCGCCCATGGCACGTGCGTTGTTGGGCAAGCAGGTGGATGATGAGGCTGAAGTGCTGACACCTTCCGGAAAGAAACACTGGTTCATCAATTCAATTCGTTATGAAAAACCAGAAAATTCAGCAAATTAATGGAATTGATTTTATTTTGTGCAATTGATGCAGTGAAAGCATGAAAATATTTGCCAAGCGTGATTTTTGTTTATATCATGTCGGCCATGGAAGCGTGGCAGAGCGGTTTAATGCACCGGTCTTGAAAACCGACGAGGGTGTGAGTCCTCCGTGAGTTCGAATCTCACCGCTTCCGCCAAATTCGAAAAACCCAGTCAATTGACTGGGTTTTTTTATGCCTTTATTTTTATATTCATTATCAAGCTAATTCTGATTCATGCCGTTGCTTTATCTTGAATTAAACAGCTCTTGGCATCGTTTAAGTATTAACCTCTTTAAATAAAAATACATTTCAGCTTTTGTTTCGACTGATTTTTAACTGAATGAACAGCTTTTGCTAAAAGTTTTGCTAAATTTTATTGCCAAAAATCCGATTTATTTATATGATGGCGGCCAAGGAAGCGTGGCAGAGCGGTTTAATGCACCGGTCTTGAAAACCGACGAGGGTGTGAGTCCTCCGTGAGTTCGAATCTCACCGCTTCCGCCAAATTCTAAAAACCCCAGTCGAAAGATTGGGGTTTTTCATTTTAGGCAGCAATGATTCAATATTTTATTCATCAATAACCAGCTCATAGCTTAAAACTTGAAAAATGGACGCATGTGCCAAATATAGAGTCAGAGACATCAACGCGCTATCATATGCCCAAGCATCATATGGATCTCATTATGAAAATTGTCGCAGATGAAAATCTGGCATTTACCGATTATTTCTTTTCTGAATTTGCAGACATTCGTCATTGTCCAGGCCGTAACTTAATGGCACAGGATGTTCAGGATGCAGATGCATTATTGGTACGCTCAGTGACTCAGGTCAATGAAGCACTGCTACAGAATAGTTCGATCAAGTTTGTAGGCAGTGCCACTATTGGTACAGATCATCTGGATATTGCTGCATTGGAACAGCATGGGATTCAGTGGAGCAATGCAGCCGGCTGTAATGCACAAGCTGTGGCTGAATATGTCATTACCGCATTACTGCATGTACGTCCTGAGTTAGTAGATGCCAATGCAACATTTAGCCTGGGTATAGTCGGTTTGGGTAATGTTGGAACCCGTCTGGCTTATATGGCAAAACTTTTGGGCTGGCGCGTGATTGGCTATGATCCTTTGGTTCAAAGAGCGCAGGTTGATCAAGTTGAATTTAATGAATTGTTGCAGCAAGCGGATGCGATTTCGATTCATGTCCCTTTAACTCAAACGGGTCTTTATCCAACTTACCATTTATTCAATACGGCTACATTGGCGCAAATGCAGCCTGATGCAATTCTGATTAATTCTGCACGTGGGCCAGTGATTGAAGAGGCCGCCCTGATCCAGGATCTTAAAGCGACACAACGAACCGTGATTTTAGATGTTTTTGAACACGAACCGGTTATTTCAGCAGAGCTTCTGGATCTGCTGACGCTGGTGACGCCGCATATTGCCGGTTATAGCCTGGAAGGCAAGGCGCGTGGTACTCAAATGATCTATGACGCTTTCTGTCAAACTTTTGCTTTTGCAGCACATAAACAGTTCGAAACCCAGCTTCCGGTCTGCGAGCAGTTTTTCCAAAATCAGGATTTAAAAATGGTGCTAAAGCAATATTTAACGCAAATTTATGATATTGCCTGTGATGATCAAAATCTGCGTACTTGTGTCAAGGATGGCAAAGTGGATCAGCAGGCTTTTGATCATTTAAGAAAAACCTATCCGCTGCGTCGTGAATGGGCTGCACATGGTGGGCCAAAAGCATGAATAGCACTTATCAGCCGACGTGTGACCTGAATGCCATGCGTGCACGTGCCACCTTATATGCACAAATCCGTCAATTTTTTGCTGAGCGGGATGTATTAGAAGTCGAAACACCAATTTTATCTCAAGCCGGTGTGACCGATGTGCATTTGGCTTCAGTACAGGCACAGCGTCATGTACTGGCTAAAGCACATACGCATTATTTACAGACCTCACCTGAATTTGCCATGAAGCGTTTATTGGCCAGTGGCAGCGGGCCTATTTACCAGATTTGTAAAGTCTTCCGTGATGATGAACATGGGCGTAAGCACAATAGCGAATTTACCATGCTGGAATGGTATCGCCCGGGCTTTAGCTTAAAAGATTTGATGTTCGAAGTAGCCGATCTGCTTAATGTGACGCTTAAAGCACGTTTTGCTGAAATCCGTCCAACCATTTTGAGCTATAAACATGCCTTTATGGATCGTCTGGATATTAATCCATTGCAAGCGACCTTGCAGGAACTGAAAGACTGCTGTCGTCGTGTCGGTCTAAATCTGGATTTGGGTGAGGATCGGCTCGGCTATATCGACCTGTTATTTTCACATATGGTGGAGCCGAGTCTCGGTTTTGATACCGCAGTATTCCTGACCGATTTCCCGCCGGAAATGGCCTCTCTGGCGAAAACCCGAATCGATGAAGATGGGGAACTGGTCGCTGCACGTTTTGAGTTGTATATCGAAGGTTTAGAATTGGCCAATGCCTATGATGAGCTGATTGATGCTGAAGTTTTGCGCTCACGCTTTGAGGCGGATAATGTAGAGCGGGCCAGATTGGGACTGCATGTCATGCCTATTGATGAGTATTTACTGGCGGCTTTACCGAATATGCCGGAATGTTCAGGGATTGCCTTGGGAATTGACCGCTTGCTCATGATCGCGACCAATCAGATGAAACTGGAGCAAGTGATTAGTTTCCCGGCGGATATTTCCTGATCGGGATTTGATTTTCCTTAAGCTCTTTAGAGGGCTGGGTCTCTGCACTAAATGATTGAAGCAATAAAAAAGCACCCTCGGGTGCTTTGTCTTTATTCAATAGATACAGTTTGTTGGGCTTTAAGTTCACCCAGTGCCTGAATACGCCGTTCAATCAGCATTTCGCCAATATCCGGGCCTTGAATATCGGCAGGCAGGTCTTGTGCTTTAATGGCACGTACTATCTGCATGGCATCAAGTACATATTGTGCTTGTGGATAGGCACGATCTTCCAGTCCTAAACGGCCACGTGAATCACATTCACAAGCCTGTACAAAAGCTTCGACACGCTCGGGACGACGTAAAACGTCCAGACGCTGCAATAATCGCCATAAAGTACCGGGTTTGAGATTAAATGCCTGATGACATTTCAGGTGCTCTTTGCATACTGCCAACGCCAGTTGCTTGGTATAGGTCGGTACTTTTAAGCGATCACACAGATCATTGACCGGCTTGATGCCACGTTCTTCATGCATGATATGCCGCGGTAATTCTTCAACCGGGGTTAATGCTTTGCCCAAATCATGCACTAAAACGGCGAAACGTACATCCAGGCTATAGTTTTGACGACACGCCTGCTGCAAAGACATCATAGTGTGAATGCCGCAGTCAATTTCCGGATGATATTCAGGGCGTTGCGGAATACCATATAAGGCATCTATTTCAGGAAATAAGACTTTTAAAGCCCCACATTGACGCAATACTTCAAAATACACATCAGCATGACGTTCTGTTAAGGCACGTGAAGTTTCTTTCCAGACCCGTTCCGGTGTTAATGCATTCAACTCACCCGATTCCGTCAAGCGCTGCATGAGTGCTAAAGTTTCATCCGCAATCACAAAACCTGCACTGGTATAGCGGGCCGCAAAACGGGCAATTCGCAGCACCCGTAATGGATCTTCGACAAAAGCATCGGAAACATGACGCAGCACCCGGTTATTCAAATCCTGCTGACCGCCATAAGGATCATAAATCTGACCGGCATCATCCATCGCCATGGCATTAATGGTCAGGTCACGACGGATCAAATCCTGTTCCAGGGTCACACTGATATCGGTATGAAAGTCAAAACCATGATAACCGGTGCCGGATTTACGTTCGGTACGGGCCAGTGCATATTCTTCTTTTGTTTTGGGGTGTAGGAAAACAGGAAAATCTTTGCCTACGGGCTGATAGCCTAAGTCAAGCATTTGCGCCGGAGTTGCACCAACGACCACATAATCTTTTTCGTGATAGGGGTGTCCGAGCAAATGATCCCGAACTGCACCGCCTACTAAATAAACTTGCATGAAAAAACCTCTATTCTTACAAGCATCATGCTACAGAATAGAGGTTTTCTCAAGTTAAGAAACGAGGCGGATGCGTCGTTATCTTGTCATTGGATTAAAGTGCGTCTTGTTCCGCTTGCTGGATTTCTGCAACGGTAAGTGCAGTCATGTTCACCACGCGACGCGTAGTCGCAGTCGGAGTCAAGATATGTACCGGCTTCGCAGCACCCAACAGAATTGGGCCAATCGTCACGTTGTTGCCTGAAGTTGCTTTCAACAAGTTAAACGAAATGTTGGCAGCATCCAGATTCGGCATGATCAGTAAGTTTGCAGAACCTTTAAAACGTGAGTTCGGGAAGGCAAACTGGCGAATATTTTCATCCAGTGCAGCATCACCGTGCATTTCACCTTCCACTTCTAGCTCAGGCGCTATTTCAGACAGGATGTCATATACCTTACGCATTTTTTGCGCGCTGGCATCATGCTGGTCTGAACCGAAACTTGAGTGAGAAAGCAGGGCAATACGTGGGGTCATACCAAAACGGCGCACTTCTTCAGCAGCCAGAATGGTCATTTCCGCCAGCTGTTCAGCCGTTGGATTGGTGTTGACATAGGTGTCGGCAATGAACAGGTTACGATCTTCAAGCATCAAGGCATTTAGGGTAAAGAAAGTGTTATGACCTTCTTTTTTGCCAATGATGTTGCTGACGAAGTCCAGATGAATGTCGTAGCTTGAATAAGTACCACAGAGCATGCCATCTGCCATGCCATGTTTGACCAGCATCGATGCAATTAAGGTAGAGCGACGACGCGCTTCACGCTGTGCATATTCAGGCGTAACGCCTTTACGCTGCATGATCTGGTAATAATCGTCTGCAAACAACTCATAATCCGGATTCTTTTCTTGATCAACAATCGTGATATTCACGCCATCTTCAAGACGTAGACCCAATTTTTTGATATTGGCTTCAATCACGGCTGGACGACCGACCAAAATAGGGATCGCCAAACCATCATCGACTGCAATTTGAACGGCGCGAAGTACACGCAGGTCTTCACCTTCCGCATAGGCAATACGCTTAGGATTCGATTTTGCCTGTTCAAAGATCGGTTTCATCACGAATGCCGAGTTATAGACAAACTCAGACAAACGTTGACGATAATGCGAGAAATCTTTAATTGGACGTGTTGCTACACCCGAATCCATGGCTGCTTGTGCCACTGCAGGTGCGATTTCAAGAATCAGGCGCTGATCCAGTGGACCCGGAATCAGGTATTCACGGCCAAATGATGCCGATTTCTCACCATAAGTTGCAGCATCCGCTTCGACGTGTGCCATACGCGCAATTGCATGTACACAGGCAATTTTCATTTCTTCGTTAATCGTGGTTGCACCAACGTCTAATGCCCCACGGAAGATGTATGGGAAGCAAAGTGCGTTATTGACCTGGTTTGGATAGTCAGAACGGCCAGTGGCCATGATCACATCATTACGAACTTCGTGTGCATGTTCAGGCAGAATTTCTGGATCCGGATTCGCCAGTGCGAAAATGATCGGATCTTTGGCCATCACCTTAACCATTTCTTTGGTCAGGATGCCGGCAGCAGAAAGACCGAGGAACATGTCTGCACCCGCGATCACATCACCAAGCTGAGTGGCTTCAATGTCCTGTACATACGCTTTTTTAGATTCATCCAGACCTTCACGATGCGTGGTCAGCAGACCACGTGAATCGGCAACGATGATGTTTTCTTTTTTAGCGCCCAAAGCACACAGCAGATTTAAGCAAGATAGTGCTGCAGCACCCGCACCTGATGCCACAATCTTGATTTCGTCAATTTTTTTGCCATTAATTTGCAGGGCATTCAGTAACGCAGAACCGACAATAATTGAAGTACCGTGCTGATCATCATGGAATACCGGAATATTCATGCGTTCACGCAGTTTTTGCTCGATGTAGAAGCATTCTGGCGCCTTGATATCTTCAAGGTTAATCCCGCCAAAAGTCGGCTCTAAGGATGCGATAATGTCTACAATTTTATCTGGATCATTTTCAGCGATTTCGATATCGAATACATCAACACCGGCGAATTTTTTAAATAATACGCCTTTGCCTTCCATGACTGGTTTAGAAGCCAGAGGACCAATATTACCCAAGCCCAGCACCGCAGTACCGTTGGTCACTACAGCGACCAGATTACCGCGTGCGGTATACAATGCAGCAGTTGAAGGATCGCGTTCAATCTCAAGACATGGTGCAGCTACGCCAGGCGAGTAAGCAAGGGCTAAGTCACGTTGGTTGACCAATTGTTTGCTTGGTGTAACGCTGATTTTCCCCGGGGTAGGAAACTCGTGATAGTAAAGGGCCTGTTGCTTTAAAGATTGTTCGTCCATCAGTCTCTCGATCGTTGTAAAGATTACCCGGTCAGCGGGTAAAAAATTTATTTATGTCCCCGAATATACCATTTGTTCGCCAGTTCGCACAGCCAAAGACGGCCGTTTTTCCAACAATCTTATTGGGGTAGGGTATAAACTTAGACTTGATAAGTATAAGAATCGTTGGTCATATTTTGTGTCAAATACGCAGTGGCTTCCTCTTCTGGCAGCGGTTTGGAGAATAAATATCCTTGAGCGATATCACAGTCTAAATCACGCAGATATGCTAACTGCTCTTCAGTCTCGATGCCTTCTGCCACTACGGTCATGCCCATGGCTTTACCCATCGCCACCATGGCACTGACAATGGCTTCCTGTTTGTTTTCACCAATCTTGGACACAAAACTGCGGTCAATTTTTAGGGTATCAATCGGGAAATCAGCAAGATAGGATAGGGATGAATACCCCGTGCCAAAATCATCCAGAGCAATATGGATCTGTCGCTGTTTGATTTCGTTCAGCAGGTTTTTGACTGCTTCCGAATTTTCAATTAAAGACGATTCGGTAATTTCCAGTTCCAGACTGGCACCTGAAATCTGGTTATCGGCAATGGCCTGATCCAGATCATCGAGTAACTGACCGCGGCGCAATTGCTGCGCCACGACGTTGACTGATACACAAATATGATTAAAGCCCAGATTATTCCATTGGCGGATCTGTTTGGCTGTCTGCTGGATGACCAGACGGCCAATATCTGAAATCAGGCTGGTCTGTTCGGCTAAAGGGATAAACAAGCCGGGTGGAATAATGCCTTTTTCGGGATGATTCCAGCGAATCAAGGCTTCAAAGCCATAAATGCGCTGATCACTGAAATTAATTTTTGGCTGATAATAAACAATCAGCTCATTATTCTGGAGGGCTTTACGCAAATCCCGTTCCAGAAAAATCCCCGTTTCTTGTAGGCCATCACTTTGATTAGAATAAAAGTGAATGGTATTGCCCCCCAGATTTTTAGCTTCGTTCAGGGCCTGTTCGGCACAGTTGTTTAAATAATCGAGTTGACGACCATGATCTGGATAAAATGCCACGCCCATGGAAAGCGTGATCACATAATCCTGACCGTAAATATTAAATGGAGTGGTAAATGCCTGAGCGATGCGTTCACAGTGTCGCTGTACTGAAGGGCGAATATGTGAAATCTCATAGATAATCGCAAAATCATCACCATTCAGATGCGCCACAAACAAGGCTTCTGCATTATTCATGCGCAGGCGCTGCGCGACCTGACGTAAAAGTTCATCCCCGCCATTATTGGATAGATATTCATTTAATGGACGGAAGCGATCGATATTCAGGCGAATCACGGCCATCTGCTGAATGGAATCTTTTTGCGAGACCAGATATTGATGCAGCTGATAGTTATAATAGAAACGATTCGGTAAATCGGTCAGTGGGTCATAATTTTCCAGATAAGACAGGCGCTGTTCCTGTAATTTGCGTTCGGTCAGATCCGAGACAATCCCGACATAATGGGTAATCCGGCCTTCATCATCGGTGACGGCATTGATGTGTAACCATAAGGCGGATTGTTTGCCCGACATGAATTTGGCGTATACCTCGCCATCATAGGAGCCAATCTTTTGAAGCTGTTTGATAATACTGGCATGGTTACTGCGCTGTTCAGCTTTATTTTGTGCCACAAGATCGAATAAAGACTTACCGATGATCTGCTCACGCTCAAAGCCACTCAGGTATTCATAGTGAGGATTGACATCAATATAATACAGTTCAGGATTGAGAATAAAAATCCCTTCCGCGGCCTGTTCCAGTACACTGGCAACCAGTTTTAAACGTTCTTGAGAAATACGTTCCTGCTGAATATCACGACGAATACCCACCATTCGCAAAGGTTTGTTATTTTTAGGATCACGGCTAATCACGCGGCCAATATCATGCACCCAGTTCCAGCTGCCATCACTGAGCAGAATCCGGTAAGTGGCATCATAACGCTCAATCTGACCACGCAAATGCTGTTTCATGTTGCGCTTAAAATAGTCCAGATCATCAGGGTGAATCAGATGCTCTAATTGCAGATGATGATCTTTGGAATCACGCAGAATTTTTTCATCTTTATGATTGGTTAATGTAATGAGACGGTCTTTGATATTCCAGTCCCATGGGCGAATGCCGGCAATCTCATGGGCAAGATCCAGGTTCTGTTGCTGATTTTTCAAATGATAATTAATCTGTTCAATATCATAGGTACGTTCCCGTACTTTTTGTTCCAGCAGTTGATTGTTGAGCTGTAACTGTAATTCAATATCTTTGGATTTATTGACTTCAGTTTGCAGTTGCTGGCACAGCTCATCAGTCCAGACCACTTGCTGTTCGGCATTTTTAACCAGCAGACTGTTTTCTGCATACAAGCGCGATGTCCGGCGATGAATACGATAACTACTATTGGCACACAGCAGAATGACAATCACCGCAAAATTTAAGGCCAGACCGAAGAAGGGATTGGAAAGGCTGATATGATAAATTTGCGACAATAAAAAAGGGAATAAAGAGGGTAAAAATACCAGGCAGAAATAACTGAGTTTTTGGGTCAGATAGGTCAGCCCAAATGCCTGAGTCACAATCAGGAGCAGAGCAGACAAGGTCAGTGCTTCAATATCTTCGAATGCGGGATTGGCCTGCGGCAAATAGTAGTAAATTGTATAAATACCGACAGCAATACAGCTCCCGACAGCAAGACTCTGAATCTGTAACCAGCGATGTGCGCCTTTCAAATCATATTGTTCAGGCTTAAAATAAAGTGTGCTCATCAACCAGCACATACTGACCAGTAGCTCGGTCAGAATAAACCAGGTATTAAAATAGGTATTGGAAGGACGATATTGAAGGTGATAAATACAAAAAATATAAAGGCAAATCACCATTATACTGATTAAAAAATAGCGACTATGGCGAAGTGTGTTCGCAATCTGGGCATGATGCAAATGCTGCTGGATATAGTCGTCTTGCTTATCAACCATGTGATTCAATGCCTGTATTCATCCTAAACGTTTTTCCCTATGTATTGTTCTTATAAAAAAACTCCAGGAAATGTGTAAAATTAACTCATCAATAGTTATTATTCTTTCGTCGAGATTAGAGGTCTTAGGAATAAAAATCAACAAAATTAAAGACAAATTTTTACTGGCCTGATGAACTAAAGATTATAGTTCAAAATTGAAAGGGCCACGACAGGAGCTGTTTCGGTACGTAGTACGCGTTCACCAATACACCAGTTTAGAAAACCTTTTGCATTTGCTGCTGTAATTTCTGCCTCACTGAGACCGCCTTCAGGGCCAATCAGCAGGGCAATATCCAGGGTCGCATCTGCCAGTACATCTGTTTCATCTTTATTGGGGGCCAAAACCAGTTTGGTCTTGGGTAGCTCGGTTTCCAACCATTTTTCAAGTGATATTGGTGCTAAAATTTTAGGCACAATATTCAGTCCACACTGTTCACATGCTGCAATCGCGATCCCCTGCCAGTGATCCAGTTTTTTCTGGTCACGATCATACTTCAAGCGCATTTCACAACGATCCGAAGTCAGCAGCTGAATTTCGGAAACGCCCAATTCCACAGCTTTTTGAATCGCATAATCCATGCGGTCGCCTTTGCTCATCACCTGACCGAGCAAGGCCTGGAACTTGGGTGTGCGATTAGCCGGATTAAATGTATTGACCGATACTGTGGCTGATTTCTTAGCAACTTCAGTTAAGGTCACTTCATATTCGCCACCCTGTCCATTGAACAGGGTCGCGGTTTCGCCCGCTTGAGCACGTAATACCTTTACCCAATGATGAAAAACAGTTTCCGTTAACTCAACCGTAGTATCAACATTTAAGTCTGCTTCAATAAAAAAACGTGGCATGGAGGGATTACTCTCAGATGGAACAAAACAAGACTGCATTGCTATTTACACCCTCTTTGTGTTTCTCTCAAAGGGAGAAAATGGGTGAGATCAATGCAGCCTAAAAACTTATGCTAGACCTAAGTCTTTTACAAGTTGGCGTGTAGGATCAGTGGAGTTCATGGTGTAGAAGTGCAAGCTTGGTGCACCACCTGCAAGCAGACGCTCACAGAATTTAACCACAACTTCGTGGCCAAAGGCTTTGATGCTGGCAGTATCATCACCATAGGTTGCCAGTTGCTTGCGAATCCAGCGTGGAATCTCGGCACCGGTACCGTCCGCAAAGCGGATTAGGTTGCTGGCATTGGTGATTGGCATAATGCCCGGCGCCACAGGAATATCAATTCCGGCTTTCTGGATGCGCTCTACAAAGTAGAAATAAGCATCTGGATTGAAGAAAAACTGGGTTAATGCTGCATTGGCACCAGCTTGTACTTTTTCAACAAAGTGCTGGATGTCTTGATCAAAGCTTTCTGCCTGAGGATGCATTTCCGGATAAGCTGCGACTTCAATCTTGAAATGATCGCCTGAATATTCACGGATAAAGCGAACCAGATCAGCGGCATAGGGTAATTCACCCAAACCAACCTGACCTGATGGCAAGTCACCGCGGAGGGCAACAATACGGTCAATGCCTTGTGATTTGTACAGATCAAGCAGTTCTGCAATACGCGCTTTATCATCGCCGATACATGACAGGTGAGGGGCAACCGGTGCGCCTTTGCCATTAAAATCGTTGATGGTAGACAGGGTGCGTTCACGAGTTGAACCACCTGCACCATAAGTTACAGAGAAAAATTCTGGATTGAGCAATTGTAGTTCTTGATGAACCACTTTGAGTTTTTCCGCACCCACATCAGTTTTGGTCGGGAAGAATTCAAATGAAATTGGAATTTGCTTAGACATGTTGAAATCCTTTTTTTTATAAATACTGTTTTAATTTTCACCCTCTCCCTGACCTCTCTTGCGCTTCACTTTAAAGCAGTGCTTAAAGTTCGCTCAGGAGAGGAGAATTCATTACTGAATTATGCAGGGTTTTGACTCAAATTCTTTACATACCAAACTTAAGCTTGTCATGTAAATGGCTTGAGAGATTCACCCTCTCTTGCGCTGAACTTCAAAGCTGTGCTTGAAGCACGCTCAGGAGAGGGATGGGGTGAGGGCAATTAGTATTTATAAGTCTCAGATTTAAACGGACCTTCAACAGCAACGCCTAAGTAATCCGCTTGCTCTTGAGTTAATTGAGTCAGAACACCACCAAAACCTGCAACCATTGCAGCAGCGACTTCTTCGTCTAATTTCTTAGGAAGAAGCTCTACACGAATTTGCGCAGCTTTTTCAGATTCTGGAAGATCAGCAAATTTCTCAGCGAATAAATGCATTTGACCCAATACCTGGTTGGCAAATGAACCATCCATAATACGTGATGGGTGACCAGTCGCATTACCAAGGTTTACCAAACGACCTTCAGAAAGAAGGATCAGGTAATCATTTTCATTTTCTGAACGATACACTTGGTGTACTTGAGGTTTCACTTCAACCCACTTGTAGCCACGTAGGTAAGCTGTATCAATTTCAGTATCGAAATGACCAATGTTACATACAACAGCGCCCGCTTTTAATGAATCAAGCATTGCTGAGTCACACACGTGGTAGTTACCCGTTGTAGTCACGATCAGGTCAGTGTTTTGAAGAAGATCAAGATTCACGTCTTCTTTCTTGCCAGTTTGTACGCCATTTTTGTATGGAGAAACAACTTCGTAACCGTCCATGCATGCTTGCATTGCGCAGATTGGATCAACTTCAGTGACGCGTACAATCATGCCTTCTTGACGAAGTGATTGAGCAGAACCTTTACCTACGTCACCGTAACCAATTACAAGCGCACGACGGCCAGATAAAAGCATATCTGTACCGCGTTTGATGGCATCATTGAGTGAGTGGCGGCAACCGTATTTGTTGTCGTTTTTAGATTTCGTTACTGAATCGTTTACGTTGATTGCAGGAACTTTTAAAGTGCCATCACGAAGCATTTCATACAGACGTTGAACACCTGTCGTTGTTTCTTCAGTGACACCGTGGATTTTAGCAATCACTTCTGGGTATTTTTCATGAACAAGTAGCGTTAAATCACCGCCATCGTCAAGAATCATGTTGGCATCCCAAGGCGTGCCATTGACATTGATCTGTTGTTCAAGACACCACATGTATTCTTCTTCAGTTTCGCCTTTCCAGGCAAACACAGGAATACCCGCAGCCGCGATTGCAGCAGCAGCGTGATCTTGAGTAGAGAAGATGTTACATGAAGTCCAGCGAACTTCAGCGCCCAATTCAACCAGTGTTTCAATAAGAACAGCGGTTTGAATAGTCATGTGGATACAGCCGAGAATTTTCGCGCCAGCAAGTGGTTTAGCAGCAGCATAGCGTTTACGCAGACCCATTAGGGCTGGCATTTCAGCTTCTGCAAGTTTAATTTCTTTACGGCCGTAATCAGCAAGTGAAATATCAGCAACTTTGTAATCTGTAAATGAAGCAGTAACCGCGTTCATCAGGATCTCCTAGGAAAAAATAGATTGGATCGTTCTGTTCGCGGATGCCGTTGTTGATCAGAACGAATGTCTGACCGATGGTCGAGCCTAGCGATTTTACATTTAGTGCCTGTAAAACGTCGCAGCATCCCTCGACTAGCGCAGTATTGTACTTGTATTTAATTTTATATCCAAGTTATAAAACAGTTACAATTAATTAGTTGCTTAATAAATAGAAAAGGAAAAAGTATGGTCGAGAAAGTTAATGGGGCTTTAATAATTTTAGAAGAGCTCAGATTGGATTCTAAAATAGGCAAAAGTAAGCACTTCTCGGCGAGTGATAGACAGAAAAAATATCATAATCTAATTGGCATCCCTGCAATTTGTTTTAATATTTTTATTGGGACTGTGCTTATAGCATTTCTAACATCTGAATATAACAATACAATTCTTTCAATTGTAGCTGCATGTCTTTCTTTTCTTAGCGCCGTATTGGGAGCGGTACAGACATTTTTTAATTTCAGTAAAAATTCAGAAGGTCATCGATCAATAGGAAATAGATATTTAGAAGTTTCTAGAAATTGTAAAATGTTAATAATGAAACATGAAGATAAGCCTTTTACCTCAGAAGATTTATGGGGTGAAGTTATAAACTTACAGAAAGTATACCTTCTTATTAACCAAGAGGCCGAAGCTTTTCCGACATCAGAGAAAGATCTAAAAAAGGCTAGAAGTTCAGTAGAGATAACTCCTTTTAAAAACGGCTATAATTTAAAAAATTGAATTTAAAAAATAGGCAACTATTGGTATAAATATCGGAGCAATAAGAAAAAAAGCCCATCATCTGACGGGCTTTTCTTACTTATTTAGTTTCAGCAGCATCTGCTTTTTGAGTCCAGAACTCAGCCTGTTCTTCATCGCCATCTACGCCTAAACCATTGGCATAAATAAATGCAAGATCGCGCATTGCTTGAACTTCGCCAAGTTCCGCAGCCTGTTTGACCAAAGCAATCGATTTTTCCACGTCTTTTTCAATTACATCACCGCGACGGTAGAAACCGGCCAACTCTAAAGTCGCAGCAGGGTGCTTCTCGATATTGGCTTTACTTAGCCAGTAATAGGCTAACTCAAAGTGAGCTTTAGATTCTTCTGGATCTTCTTCAGCCAGTTCTTTGGCATAAACGGTATAACCTTCACCTAACCAGTACATCGCATCAACCAGTCCGCCGTTGGCAGCTTTCAATGCCCATTCTTCAGCCAGAATAATGTCATCATCATGCTCGCTTTGCATATACAGTTCAGCCAATTCAAATTGTGCTTCAGCATTGCCTGCTAAGGCAAGATTGGTCAGGGCAGCAGAGGGAGAAACACGCTGGGTCATATCAACATCTCAAAAATATTATGCGTAGACTAAAGGTTTAAATTAAAAAAGCCAATCCGAAGATCAGCTTTTCAAGTATGAGGGGGTAAATTAGAATTTTAGACCAAGCAAATGATTGCTGAAATCACGGCGATTACCACACAGATTGAGGCGATTACTTTAATTTTACTTTCCAGATAGCTCAGGCTTAAACCAACGACCAATGCTGCAAAAGTTAAACTGCCCAGCCAATAACTGATCATGTTACTGATTGTACCTGCGAACAGGCACAGGATGAGCGCAATCGTTAATATCACCCAGCCAAGAATGCTGGCCATTCTGGTTTTGGAAGCATCTAGCTCTTTAGCAAAGATCTGTTTCTGATGTTTGGACATCGACGCGGCAAGTGCAAATAAACCGAGAGAAGTCAAAGCCCAAATCAATAAGAAGAACATCATGCCTGATTCTCCTTTAATGTAGCTTTGGTTTTTTTTGGCGGCAAGCCTTTATGGTTTTTCACTTTCTTGAATGCAAACCAGAACAGGATCGCGAGCGCCCACATCGCCAGATCAAAAGAAGCAATCATCCACTGACCATGCATGATGCTGTTCCAGATTGCCTGACCGCCGGTCAGGAAGTTTACAATTGGGAGTAGGGCAAATGCTGCTGTTGCAAGCAGGAGCAGCTCTAGCCAGGCCTGACGATTGCTACGAATCATGGCATAAACTAAGGTCAGCAACCACGCGATAAAGAAGCTGCGAATTTCCCAGTTCAAACGCATGTCCATGTCTGCAGGAATAAAACGGTTGGCATAAAAGTAGGCAGCACAGGCAATCGGTAAACCGATAATTGCCGCGATATTAGTCACTTCCACAAGACGATAACCAAAAGATTTATAGCCTTGCTTTTGTTGTTGTGGTGCGCGTTTGACACACCACAGAATCAAACCAGTCGCAATCATGAATGTGCCGACCACACCAGACATGAACAATAACCAGCGTAGAGCCAAGTCCACGCCACGTGCTTCATGCAATGTGGTAAATACGTTATAAATACCGTTTGCAACTGAAGGTGTTTTCAGTGTGGTTTGATCCAGCTTTAATTCACCCGTCACGCCATTGAAAGCTAGACTCGGATAAACATTACGATAGGCTACGCTGACCCCATTTAAGGCACGAAGTTCAATTTCAGCTTTGGCGGTATTTGGCTGGATGATGTTAATTGTAGCAACCGGATTGTTTTTCCATTGCTTTTCTGCTGCTGCAAGAATGGGCGCTAAGTCTGCCAATGGCGCAGGGCGGGCAGGTGACGCATCGCCACGCGAACGGCGAGCTTCACCCCGTGCAGACATATCACCACGTTCACCACGATTCTCTCCCTCACTACGCGGTCGACGCTGGTCACTATCACCGGATTCAGCCTGAACGCTATTGTCCTGAATCAAGCTCTTACGTTGATCTTGCAGAAATGCGCCTCGATTTTCATAAATCTGGTTGACACCCCAAGGCATCAGGGTAAACAGCAGCAGTAACAAACCGCTAAAGGTAATCATGATATGGAACGGCAGGGCAAATACCGCCGTTGCATTATGGGCATCCAGCCAGGAGCGCTGACCTTTGCCAGGACGGAAAGTAAAGAAATCCTTAAAAATTTTCTTATGGGTAATCACACCGCTGATAATCGCCACCAGCATGAGCAAGGTTGCAATGCCGACAATCCAGCGCGCCCAGATTCGGGGCAGTCCGTACAGTTCAAAATGAAAACGGTATAAGAATGAACCACCGCGTGTTTCACGGGCTTGCAGCACTTCACCGGTTGCACTGTCAATGGTTAGGCGGGTACCGCCACGACGGGCACGCGGATCTTCACCGGCACCGCGAATATTCAGTATGGTGGTATTCTGGCGTGAGTTAGGCAGCTGAATCGCCCAGCTGCCGGCATCCGGATGATGCTGTTGCAGATAAGCCAATGCGACACGGGTCTGTTCGATTTGGGACTTTTGTGGGACTGACTGATGAAATTCCGGTTTCATCCAGATGCTGATTTCATTCTGGAAAAAACTTAAAGTTCCAGTTAAAAAAATCGCATATAAAAGCCAGCCTAAAATCAGACTGGCCCAGGTATGCAACCATGACATCGACTGGCGTGGCCCTTCCTGTTTTGCATCTACTCTCATCTTAATTTCCTAGGAATTTATAGCTGATATAGAGCAAAACACTGGGAATTACGATTCCGAGCGTTGCCTTGATAGTTTTGTTGACCATAAATACCCAAATAAAGGCTGCGGTATTCAGGCTAAAACCAATCAGGGTGGCTGACATGGCAGCACTGCTTCCTGCATCCATAAACATCTGGGCAATCACGATGGCAGCCAGCGAGGCAAGCATATAACCGCCGACACCAGCCAAAAGAAAGCGATATAAAATCATCCCACGATAAACCAGCAGATTTGCTTTAACTTTATTTTTGCTCGATGGACTCGGTGCAGTAACTGTTTCAGTCGCTATTGCATGCATATTCGGACTACTCATCATCGAAAATTCTATCTATTAAACTTGTTAAGCTATTTCGATGCGAATGATAACAATTATTGTTTATATTTTAAATACGAAACATCAAACTATTTATATGAAAAATAAAAAGAACTATTGGACAGGCTAAAAGGGGGGTATTAAAAAATATAAGCTTTAAAAATAAAAACAGCGGCTCGAAAGCCGCTGTCTAAATATTATCTGTTCAGAATTAGTCTTGCTGAATACCTGCAACCACCCAGTCCTGATTTGAACCTGCTGGTTTAGTGAAATGCCAGATTTCTGCAAACGGTTGTGGCAAGCTGTTCAAGTCTTCGCTTACCGTACCGGTAAAGCGTACGCTGACAATATACTGACCATTGTCAGTCGATGAATCTACCACCATGGCATTCAGATTTGAAAACTCGGCAACATCCTGATCCTGATTGCTCATGATGTCATTACGCATTGACTGATAAAGATCAGGAGTTAGGTAACGCTGAATTTCCGAAATATTGCTTGCCGTATTCATAGACTGAATGTGGTTAAAACGCTGACGTGCGACACGCAAGAACGCGGCAGGTTCAGTACCATCCGGTAACTGGCTACCACTTTGGGTATAAGCCGTGCCGAAAGGCGCCGTATTTACCGGCGCAGAACCAAACGGTGCATTAGTACTTGGCGTTTGACCACCAACATTCTGACCAAAGATATTGCTATTGTCACCACCGCGAGGTGCAGTCGGTGCTTGACCAAAAGGTGCTGTATTACCAGCACCGCTATTTGGTGCAAATGGATTAGAAGCTACTTTTTTTTTTGCGCCCATCTTACGGAAAATGAAGAAGGCAACAGCAGCAGCAAGCAGGATCCAGATCCAGCCTGGAATACCACCTTTTTCCTCTTCTGCTGGAGCCGCCTGAGCTTCAGACGCTGCCACACTTTGATCATCGGCCAATGCATTGGCAGCTACGGCACCAATCGCAGCACCCGCTACACCGGCAGCAACCATACCACCCACACCTGGGCCAGATTTTTGCTGGGTTGCAGCACCGGCAGCTGGCGCTTGTTGAGCAGGCGCAGCTTGACGAGGTTGTTGATAAGATTGGGTAGGCTGTGCAGAACGTTGCATACCGTGACTTTTACCGCCACCGGCACGTTTTGCTTCAGCAGCAAAAGGCGCAACCAATAATACTGCTGTCAAGATACCTGTAATCAAACCGCGCTGTCGAACTTGCATTCATTTTTCCTATGAGAATAAAACCTATTTGTACAGTCTATTTATATAGGCTTTGTGTGGAATTTCAATCAAAAATCTGTATTTTTTTGCGCTTTACTGCAAATTCACTGCCTGATGCTTAATTTAGCTCATCACTTAAAGACATGGCTTCACTCAGGGCTTCATGCAAACGGGCAACAGCAATAATCTGCACGCCTGCAATGGTTTTTTGCGGTGCATTGCCACGCGGCACAATAATGTATTTAAAACCATGCTTGATCGCTTCTTTCAGACGCTCCTGTCCATTTGGCACGGGACGAATTTCACCAGACAGCCCGACTTCCCCAAAAACAGCCAGTTGTTGTGGTAAGGCCTTGCCACGAATACTGGAAGCGCAGGCCAGAAGTACCGCCAGATCGGAGCCGGTTTCTGTAATTTTAAGACCACCAACAATATTGACATACACATCCTGACCTGAGGTTTGTACACCACCATGCCGGTGCATGACGGCCAAGAGCATATTCAGGCGGTTCTGGTCCAGACCCAGCGCGACCCGTCGTGGCTGACCATGCGCATCATCGACCAAAGCCTGTACTTCGACCAGGAGTGGACGCGTGCCTTCACGACTGATCATGACAATCGAGCCCGGAATCGCTTCATCATAACGGCTTAAAAATATTGCAGATGGATTGGACACTTCGCGCAGCCCTTTGTCGGTCATGCCAAACACCCCGAGTTCATTCACCGCGCCAAAACGGTTTTTGACGGCACGGATCATCCGGTAACGTGAATCGGACTGACCTTCAAAATACAGTACACAATCGACCATATGCTCAAGTACGCGTGGGCCTGCCAAGGCGCCTTCTTTGGTGACATGACCGACCAGAAATAAAGAGGTACCGCTGTTTTTGGCAAAACGGGTCAGCAGGGCAGCGGATTCACGAATCTGCGAGACTCCACCTGGAGCCGATTGTAAGGTCTCGGTATACAGGGTTTGAATTGAGTCCAGAATTGCGACGGCAGGACGTTGCTGGGCCAGTACTTCACAAATGCGTTCGACACAGGTTTCTGCCATGACCTTGAGCTGATCGGTTGGCAGATCCAGACGCTGGGCACGTAATGCGACCTGAGACAGGGATTCTTCGCCGGTGACATATAAGGCCGGATTTTTGGCAGAGGCCATATGCGTGGCTGTTTGCAGCAAAATGGTTGATTTACCAATGCCGGGATCACCGCCGATCAGAACCACTGAACCCGTTACCAGTCCGCCGCCCAGAACCCGGTCAAACTCACTGATACCGGTCGGTAAGCGTGTTTCATGCGAGACTGAGACCTGATTTAAGGTGGTGATTGTGGATGCCTGACCTGCATATCCACCCGCGATTTTTGGCTGAGCCCGATGTGTAACCGCAGGTGCAATGCTGACCTCAGTCAGGCTGTTCCATTCCCCACATTCCGAACATTGTCCCGACCATTTCGGATGATCTGCACCACATTGTTCACAACGATAGACACTTTTTGCTTTAGCCATATTTTAAGATGAAGCGATTGAAATTGACTGACAGCATAGCGGTGAATGTGATCTAAAACCAAGCCTTTCACCTGAGAAATCATGGTTTTTACGACAAGGCTTGTCGTTTTTATTTGTGCTTATTCGGATGTTGTGTATCAACGCCGTCTATAATGCCCGTCTTGTTATGCTGAAATGGAACAGATCTTGTCACAATTGCTGAAACATATTGATGCGATCGCACGTGAAAAAAACCGTGATGTGCTGTTTGTGCATTTTGAACAGTATGTATACCCAGATCAGGACGCTCACTCGGTTCGGCAAATGTTTATCGGCTGGTTAGAGCAACAGGGTATCCGTTATATACCGTGTTTGGGCATTGAGCCCACAGTCCGCAGTGACGTGTATTCGGGCAGTCTATATCTGGATGTACCTTTTGACCTGCAGCATAAAACTTATCAAAAACTGAGCGAGTACTTGGAAGATGATCAGGGCAATATGAAAATTGAAGGCATTCAGTTTTTTGTTTTATCTTTAGGACTGGCACTTGAACTCGAATCTGACGGCAAATTACCAGAATGGGGCGGTTTACGCTCATAGAACATGAATATTGGATTTGGATTTCGAATAATTAATAATAAAAAGCCACAATTGATGTGGCTTTTTATTCTCTTGGTTCGGGATTTAAGCAATAAGGCGGTTAATAAAGTTCACCAGATTTACGCCTTGCGATGAAGTCTTTCGATTCCTTGGCAATCACGCCAGACAATAACAGCAATGCAATCAGGTTGGGAACCGCCATCAGACCATTAAAGGTATCGGCAAATAACCAGACCAGATCCAGTGTCGCGATACAGCCGACAAAAACCGATGCAATATAAATAATACGATAGGGTAGAACGAACTTTTCGCCGAGCAAGTAAGTGGCACATTTTTCGCCGTAGTAGCTCCAGCCTAAAATCGTGGAATAAGCAAAGAAAATAATTCCGAAGGTGACCACCCAGCCACCGACACCGGGCAGGAGTTTGTCGAACACGCCAATCGTCAGTACTGCACCGGTCTGATCGCCAAATGAATTACCGGCCATGATGTAGCCCATGACCAGAACAATACCAGTAATCGAACACACAATAATGGTATCAATAAAAGTACCGGTCATAGAGACCAGACCCTGACGGGCAGGATGGTCGGTTTTTGCTGCTGCGGCTGCAATCGGCGCAGAGCCCATGCCGGCTTCATTCGAGAATACCCCACGTGCTACACCATAACGAATCGCCGCACCAATCGCACCGCCTACTGCAGCTTCACCGGTAAAAGCATAGGTGAAGATCATTTTTAGTGCAGGCGCTACCAGTTCTAAATTGTTGAGAATAATGACCAGACCACCAGCCACATAGCCTACCGCCATGATTGGAACAATCACCGAAGATGCCTTGGAAATCGATTTAATCCCGCCCAAAATCACCAGTGCTGAAAAGGCAGTAATGATAATACCGGTCATCCAGGTTTCGATCCCCAAACTGTTTTCAACTGCCAGTGCAACAGTATTGGACTGCACTGAACTGCCGATCCCAAAAGAGGCCAGTGTCCCGAACAAGGCAAAAATCAGCGCCAGCCATTTCCATTTCAGGCCACGTTCGATGTAGTACATCGGACCACCCGACATTTCACCTTTTTCATTTTTAATCCGGTATTTGACTGCAAGGACACCTTCGCCGTATTTAGTCGCCATACCAAACAGTGCAGTCATCCACATCCAGAACACCGCACCCGGACCACCCAGCACACAGGCGGTGGCTACGCCGGCAATATTACCGGTACCAATCGTGGCAGACAGTGCAGTCATCAGTGAAGCGAACTGGGAAATATCACCTGAGTGCTCGGGATGCTTGCCAAAGACCTGTTTGAAGGCCAGTGGCAACATACGGAATTGCCAGAACAATAAGCGGAAAGTGAGGAATATCCCGGTGCCGACAATCAGTACCAGCATATAAGGGCCCCAGACCCAGCCGCTTAAAGTCTCCATTAAACTTTGTAAATTTTGCATAAAATTCTTCTTATTGATCCATGTCTATGTAATTCGAGATATTGATTAAAAAGCAATTATTGTGCCATCGGTATTCATCCTGAATACTTAAAATGGCGGAATTGTGTTCTAGTTTTTACATGGTTTTGCTGCTTTGACAAGAAGTTTCTTGAATCTCGGGCGTCGAAAAAATAAGCGTTAAGCTGGCGCGAGTGAGATATAAGAAAAATAAATGAACTTTACAGTTTAGGCAGAAAATACAAATGATGTGATTTTTCTTTTTGTATTCAGGCTTTTTTACGTTAATTTGTCGCGAGTAAAACTCGAAGTTGAAATCAATAATGTCAGAAAAATATAACAGTTCATCGGCAGAGCACGGTGAGTTACAGCGAAGTTTATCCAATCGGCATCTACAGCTTATTGCCATTGGTGGCGCCATCGGAACCGGCCTGTTTATGGGTTCGGGCAAGACCATCAGTCTCGCAGGCCCTTCTATTCTGGTGATCTATATGATCATCGGTTTTATGGTATTTCTGGTAATGCGTGCACTCGGTGAGTTGTTACTCTCGAATTTGCAATATAAATCATTCATTGATTTTGCCACGGATCTGATCGGGCCTTGGGCCGGATACTTTGTTGGCTGGACCTACTGGCTGTGCTGGATCACTATCGGGATCGCAGATCTATCCGCGATTATTTATTACCTGCAATTCTTCAATAATGGCTTGCCCTTTAGTCCTGAAGAAGGAGTGATGATCAGCGTTGCCGCGATTGTGTTTATCATGGGTTTGAACCTGGTCACGGTCAAACTGTTTGGTGAAATGGAATTCTGGTTTGCTCTGGTCAAGATTATCGCGATTGTGGTGCTGATTGCCGTTGGCCTGTGGATGGTCTTTACCGGGTTTACCTCGGATGCCGGCACAGTTGCGTCATTTAGTCATATCTGGTCACATGGCGGTATCTTCCCGACTGGAGCGATGGGCTTCCTGGCCGGGTTCCAGATTGCGATTTTTGCCTTCGTGGGTGTAGAGCTGGTGGGTACGACCGCAGCTGAAACCAAAGATCCGGAAAAGAACCTGCCGAAAGCAGTGAACTCGATTCCGATCCGTATCATTATTTTCTATGTACTGGCACTTTTGATTGTGATGTCGGTAACGCCATGGAATCAGATTGATCCAAATATCTCGCCCTTTGTGAACCTGTTTAGTCAGGCTGGTATTGCCGCAGCTGCGATCATCATGAACCTGGTGGTGTTGTCCTCGGTGATGTCATCGATGAACAGTGGGGTATTCTCGACCAGTCGTATGCTGTTCGGTCTGTCGCGTGAAGAGCAGGCACCACTTGCCTTTGGTCGCTTAAACCGTCGTGCAGTTCCGGCAAATGCCTTGTATTTCTCTGCGGTATGTTTGTTGCTGGGTGCAGCACTACAGTATTTCGTTCCAGATACCGTCCGCGCTTTCACTTTAGCAACGACTTTATCCACGATTCTGTTTATCTGTGTCTGGATCATCATTATCTGGAGCTATATCGTGTACTACAAAACACGTCCAGAATTGCATGCCAAATCGACCTTTAAGTTGCCGGGCGGTCTGGTGACCTGCTGGATTGTGATCGTATTCTTCCTGAGCATGATCGTGGTGTTGGCGCTGGAAGACGATACCCGTCAAGCACTGATGGTCAGCCCGATCTGGTTTATCCTTCTGGTTGTTGGCTATTTCGGTTTCTATAAACAGAAACATAAATAAACCTTATCAATAAAAACGTCAGCGATCTGCTGGCGTTTTTTTATCGCTAAAGATAATCTCTAGGCTTTAGCGCTTTGGTCATGGTGATCATCGCGTTATACTTCATCGAAACACTATTCAATTAGGTGGTCAGATGCATCAAGTCATTTGCTACATCAGTATCTTGGCGACAAGTCTTGTTCTTGCAGCTTGTGGGCAGTCAGGTGCGTTGCACTTGCCGAATGATCCAGATTACGACAAGCGTGCCAAGTATTTGTTATATAAAAATACCGAAGCTGAATCCAAAGCCTCCGATGAAGAACGAGATGCCTCTGTGCAACAACAGTTTGCTGCGCCTGAAGCATCAGATTCAACGACTACACCTTAACGCTTTCAAAGAAAGGATACCTTCATGAGTTTCACCCGCATTAATGGGGTATTGCACGCTGAGCAATGTTCATTACAACAGCTCGCAGAGCAATTTGGCACACCTCTCTATGTTTATTCCAAAGCCACCTTGGAAAAGCATTTTTTAGATATGGACCGTGCTTTTAACTTTATCGATCATCAAATCTGTTTCGCGGTAAAGTCCAACTCCAATCTTGCGGTATTGAATGTATTGGCCAAACAGGGGGCCGGTTTTGATATTGTGACCGGCGGTGAATTGGCACGTGTACTGAAAGCCGGTGGTGATGCCGCAAAAATTGTATTTTCGGGTCTGGGTAAAACTGAAGCAGATATTAAAAAAGCCTTAGAAGTGGGCATTGCCTGCTTTAATGTGGAATCTCATGCCGAGCTGGATCGTATTCAAAAGGTTGCGGCTGAATTGAATGTTAAAGCGCCGATTTCATTGCGCGTGAATCCGGACGTCGATGCCAAAACCCATCCTTATATTTCAACCGGTCTAAAAGAAAATAAATTCGGTATTCCATCTGATAGCGTATTTGCAACCTATCAATATGCGGCGTCACTGGCCAATCTGGATGTGGTCGGGATTGACTGTCATATCGGTTCACAGCTCACCGAAACCCAGCCTTTTGTTGATGCGCTGGATCGTGTCATTGTCATGATTGACCAGCTCAAAGAAATGGCTATCCACCTCAAACACATCGATATTGGTGGTGGTCTGGGGGTGACTTATAAAGATGAAACCCCGCCATCGGTTGAAGAATATGCCAATGCGCTACGTCCAGCATTAGAAAAATTGGGCCTGAAAGTGTATATGGAGCCGGGGCGTAGTATTTCTGCCAATGCGGGTGTATTGCTGACCAAAGTCGATCTGCTCAAACCGACCAATCATCGTAATTTTGCCATCATTGATGCGGCGATGAACGACCTGATTCGTCCGGCTTTATATGAAGCATGGATGGACATTCAGCCAGTGACGCCGCGTAATGATGCTGAAACTAAAGAATGGGATGTGGTAGGTGCGATCTGTGAAACCGGTGATTTCCTCGGTAAAGAGCGTGAATTGGCAATCAAAGAAAATGATGTACTGGCAGTCTTGGGCGCAGGTGCCTACGGTTTTGTGATGAGCTCAAACTACAACAGTCGCGGCCGTGCGGCTGAAGTGATGGTTGATGCAGATCAGGCACATCTGATTCGTGAACGTGAGACGATTGAATCACTCTGGGAACGTGAGCGTTTATTGCCTTAAGGACTAAATCGAGATGTTATTAGAATTTACCAAGATGCATGGTCTGGGCAATGACTTTATGGTGGTTGATCTGATCAGCCAGCGCGCTTATTTGGATCCGGTCACCATTCAGCGCTTGGCCAATCGTAACTTTGGTATTGGTTTTGATCAGCTGCTGGTGGTTGAACCACCAGACGTACCGAGTGCAGATTTTAAATATCGGATTTTTAATGCCGATGGTTCGGAAGTAGAACAATGTGGCAATGGCGTGCGCTGTTTTGCCAAGTTTGTACATGACCGTCAGCTGACCAGCAAAACCAAAATCAAGGTACAGACGAAGTCTGGTATTGTTGAACCGGAATTGGGTGCCAATGGCTGGGTGCGGGTCAATATGGGCTATCCGAAATTCCTGCCACAGGACATTCCATTTTTGGCCGATGCACCGGAAAGCCTGTATGACATTGAGCTTGCTAGCGGTGAAAAGCTGAGCATTGATGTGGTGAATATGGGTAATCCACATGCGGTGACGATTGTACCGGATGTGATTGCTGCCGATGTGGCACGTATTGGCCCACAAGTTGAAGCGCATGCGCGTTTCCCGGCACGGGTCAATGCTGGCTTTATGCAGATCATTGATGAAAAACATGCGCGTTTGCGTGTGTATGAACGTGGGGTCGGCGAGACTTTGGCCTGTGGTACAGGTGCCTGTGCCGCAGCCATTTCCGGTATGCGCCGTGGTCTGCTGTCGAGCAAGGTTGAAATCGAGCTGGCAGGTGGTAAGTTGCAGATCGAGTGGAAAGAAGGCGATGTGGTCTGGATGACCGGACCAACGGCGACCGTGTATGAAGGGCGTCTGGATTTGCGTTATTTTCAGGGTTAATCGGCATTAAGTTTTAAAAAAGCACCGTGCTCAGAACGGTGCTTTTTTTATGTTAGGATGAAACTGAAATTTAATATGCATGATTATGCCTTCATGAATCAGCTTGTATTTTTACCGGGTGCATCTGGCAGCCAAGGTTTTTGGCAGCCGTTAAGGGCAGCATTAACCGAATATCCAGATCAGCAGGTCATTGCCTATCCAGGATTTGATGGGGTGACGCCAAATGTAGCCATTCAAAACCTGTATGATTTGCAAGAACTAGTAAATAGGCAGATTCAGGATGACTCCATTCTGATTGCCCAGTCGATGGGCGGTGTACTGGCAGTTGGGTTAGCGCTTAAGCATCCGCAAAAAGTCAAAGGGCTGGTATTGTTGGCGACATCAGGCGGTTTAAATTTGAAGAGATTTCACTGTGCCGACTGGCGAACAGATTATCGTGAACAGTTTAAAGCAGTACCGAACTGGTTTGTACAAGATCACACTGAATTTAATCCTGATCAGCTCGCCGGTCTTGAAATTCCCATTTTGCTAATTTGGGCAGATCATGATCCTCTAAGCACCATTCAAGTAGGACAATACTTAGAAAAAATATTTAAACATGCAAAACTGCATATCATCCAAGGCGGAAATCATTTCTTTGCCAACACTCATGCAGATCAGGTGGCAGCACTGATTCAAGATTATCTGGAGCAATTTTAAATGGAGCATGCAGTGACTGTGCCCCCTCAACTTTTGCTCAATATGTGGCTGAAAGAACGTGAAATCCAGAACCAGTCTAAACATACCTTGCAGGCCTATGCTCGTGATGTCTCGGATTTTTTAGAGTTTTGCCAGCGTGAGCAGCTCAATTTAAATGATGTAGAAGCCACAGACCTGCGCCAGTTTCTGGCTGAAAAAGTCGAACAGCATCAGCTGAGTCCCAGCAGTCTTCAGCGCATGCTGTCGTCCATTCGCCAGTTTATGAAATGGGCAGAGCAGGCCCAGCATCTCGCTTTTAATCCGGCTGATGATTTTCAGTTAAAGCGCCAATCGCGTCCTTTGCCGGGCATGGTAGACATTGAAACCGTGAATCAGATCATCGATCAGCCTGCGCCTGAAAATGAAATCCAGCAGCAAATGTGGCTCCGGGACAAAGCGATTCTGGAGTTGCTGTATTCCAGTGGGTTGCGTCTGGCCGAATTACAAAACCTCAGAATCAAAGATATCGACTTTAACCGGCAGTTGTTACGTATTACTGGTAAAGGTAATAAAACCCGGATTGTGCCTTTCGGCTCCAAGGCCAAAGCAAGTGTCATGGCCTGGTTACAGCTTTATCCACGCTGGAATGGCGACTTTGTGCCAGAGGCGAATGTATTTATTACCCAGAAGGGCAATCCACTGGGTGCACGCCAAATTGAAAATCGGGTCAAGTTTCAGGCGCAGCGCGCAGGCGTCAATGTGGATTTACATCCGCATTTGTTACGTCACTGCTTTGCCAGTCATATGCTGTCGAATAGCCGCGACTTACGTGCGGTTCAGGAAATGCTGGGCCACAGTAATTTAAGCACCACCCAGATTTATACTCACGTCGATTTTGATCATCTGGCACAAATTTATGATCAGGCGCATCCGCGTGCACAGCATAAAAAGGATTGATCATGCGCCAAGTGGTAGAAAGTAAGAATCATGAATATATTTTTTTGGCATAAAACTTTCATATTTAAATTTTAAAATGGAATTGAACTGAAAGCTGGCGTTCTGTTGGGCATTTCACTATTGTCTTATTCGTTAAATGCGCCATTTCAGGTATAACAAGAACGAGTAATTAATATTTAAAATGAAGTATGACTGAGCAAAGTCTCAGCATTTGGCGGATGGGAATTGATATGGACACAATAGTGATTGCAGATATAGAACAAAAATATGCACAGTTAAGCGCAGCTCAAAAAGAAATGTTTGCAGGTTATGGTTTGCGACAAATCAAGCATTTTGTGGACATTAGCTTACCGAGTCTTGCAGCGACTTTACCTGAAGGTGCCATCATTCAAGGGATTAATGCCGATGGTAAAGTTCAGGCATTTAATGCAATGACAGGACAATACTATTTATGGATTTCTGATTTACAGTGGCAAGTGTCGAATCGTGCCACCCAAGCGGTCGATTTAAAAGAAGATGCGATTGCGATTTGGATAGTTTTTGAATTATCAGACTATGAATTGGTGGATTTAAGCCATATTCATCGTGATTTTTTAGCACAGGTAACTGCCTAAACTCCCTAGTATC
This sequence comes from Acinetobacter sp. YH12105, assembly GCF_013419095.1. Taxonomy (NCBI): domain Bacteria; kingdom Pseudomonadati; phylum Pseudomonadota; class Gammaproteobacteria; order Moraxellales; family Moraxellaceae; genus Acinetobacter; species Acinetobacter sp. YH12105. The sequence goes on along the minus strand of NZ_VPAU01000009.1, from coordinate 67,789 downwards.
TCGGCTTTACTCAAGAAAAAGGTTGTCTTTAAACAAGGCAACCTGATATTTTTCTTATCGTCAAACTTGCGATCTATCTATCTGCAACATAGCGGGTGCTTTAAGCTGGCTATGATTATTTAGCGCTGGAATTAAAAATACGCCGTCGCCATTCTTAATCCATTCGTTTATAAATCTTCTAAAGGCAATTGGAAACTCTGTTTAATAATCTGACTAGGTAAATCGGTTTTAACACTGGTAATACCATTTTTTTTAGTCAGATGGGTCGACTGGAATTTACGGTAACTTTCCAGATCAGGCACCACAACCTTCAGCATGGCATCACTCTCTCCCAAAATGATATAGCACTCCATCACCTGAGGCAGTTCTTTCATGGCCTCAATAAAGGTGTCAATGGTTTCAGCATCTTGACCGACCAGCCAAATCCGTGAAAACAAAATCAGCTGAAAGCCAATTTTCTGTTGATCGACAATGGTGGTGTAATTCTGAATCACACCCGCATCTTCCAGTAATTTGACCCGCCGCAAACAGGAGGAAGGTGAAAGTCCAATTTCCCGCGCCAGATCATTATTCTGAATACGGCCATTGGCTTGTAAGTGTCGAATGATATTTTTATCAATTCGATCAAGTTTTACTCGCACAGACTTGGTGGATATTTTCATAAATTAGAATAATATTCGAAAAATAAGACTTATTATAAAATAAATTGAAAGCCAATTTTGTAAAAAATCGCAGATACTTGTTTCACTTTCTGGAGTTCGAAAGGAAAAGGAAATGTCTGTATTTGTACTCTTTGCACTGACCGTGCTTCCCCTGATTTTTACGCCTGGACCCGATATGTTATTTATCCTGTCTCAAGTGATGGGTAAAGATGCAAAAGCAGGCATGATGGCGACTGTCGGTGTGTGTTGTGGTTATCTGGTGCATTCGATTCTGGTCGCACTCGGAATTGCCGCGATTATTGTGTCCTTTCCGGTGCTGTTTGAAACGATTCGCTGGCTCGGAATTGCTTATCTGCTGTATCTGGCCTTTGGCCTGTTCAAGTCAGTATTCAGTAAAAATGTGCTGAACATTGAGAAAAAGACATCAGCCAATCCGATTCAAAAAGGTTTTTTTACTGCGTTATTAAACCCGAAAGGCATGCTGATTTATTTTGCGATTTTGCCACAGTTTATTGATAAATCAGCCAATACTGTCAGTCAAGGTTTGATTCTGTCCTTTATTTTTATTGGTCTGATTTTTGTGGTGTATTGCGGATTAAGTATTTTGTTCAGCAAAATCAGCCAGAAAACCCAGATTGATGAACGTAAACAAAAATGGGTAGACGGAAGTTCTGGTGGTTTATTGGCGCTTGCAGCAAGCTGGCTCATCATCAATTAATCCCGATTCAAAAAAGCATACTTTTCACAGTATGCTTTTTTTATGGTTAAAAGCACTTGAAAAAGAGATGACTTTTCCAGCGTATCTATAAGTGAGCGGGTTGCTTATTCAGTCAATTAGTCTTTTTAGTGGGCCAAATCCGTTTCAAAGAAGATTTCTGTCTAAAATGACAAATATGATTGTGGGTTCATCCTGCCAGTTTTGCTGCCAACTACTTTCATTTTATTTTGCGTACAGCTTTTCAATCAGAACTATTGATGTGACTAATCAAATAAAAAAATAATATAAATCAATGCTTAAATTTTAAGTAAATGTTTATACATTTCATTGTAATAAATGGATAACAATTAATTGTGAACGCATCGTTCAGGTAAATTTACGCATTTTTACAGCTCTTTGTTGAATTGTGACTTGACCGAAATGCCGTACACATTGCAAGATAGGGCACCTAAAAAAATTTAAGTGAAGAGTTACACTAACTTTTCTCAACATTTACATTTGCTAAAACAGCCGAGGATTACATGAAGGCTCTTGTTGCTGTAAAACGTGTGGTTGATGCCAACGTTAAAGTTCGTGTTAAACCGGACAACAGTGGTGTTGACTTAACCAACGTTAAAATGTCAATTAACCCATTCTGTGAAATCGCAGTGGAAGAAGCGGTTCGTTTAAAAGAAAAAGGAACTGTTTCAGAAATCATTGTTGTTTCTATTGGTCCTAAAGAAGCGCAAGAACAGATCCGTTCTGCAATGGCGCTTGGTGCTGACCGCGGTATTCTGGTTGAAGCTGATGACAGCCAGCTCGGTGCGCTAGAAATTGCTAAAATTCTGAAAGGTGTTGTTGAAGCTGAACAACCACAATTAATCCTTCTAGGTAAGCAAGCCATTGATGACGACTCTAATCAGGTTGGTCAGATGCTTGGCGCTCTAATGGGTGCGGGCCAAGGTACATTTGCTTCTGAAGTGAAAGTAGATGGCGACAAAGTACAAGTAACACGTGAAGTAGACGGTGGTTTACAAACTGTTGAACTTGCACTTCCAGCCATTATTACCACTGACTTGCGTTTGAACGAGCCACGTTATGCAGCGCTTCCAAACATCATGAAAGCGCGTAAAAAACCGCTTGATAACAAGTCGCCTGCAGATTTTGGTGTAACGACCACAACTAAACTGAAAACAGTAAAAGTTGAATCACCTGCAGAGCGTAAAGCTGGCGTACAAGTGAAGTCTGTAGACGAGCTTGTAGAAAAATTGAAAAACGAAGCGAAAGTGATCTAATACAGAAGGATAAAAATCATGAGTATTTTAGTTATCGCTGAGCACGACAACAAAGCATTAAACGCTGCTACTTTAAACGTTGTTGCTGCGGCGCAAAAAATCGGTGGTGATATCACTGTATTGGTTGCTGGTTCTGGCGCTCAAGCAGTTGCTGATCAAGCAGCGAAAGTTGCGGGTGTAAGCAAAGTCGTACTTGCTGATGATGCCGCTTATGCAAACCAGCTGGCTGAAAACGTAGCGAAACTGGTTGCTGAATTAGGAAAAGGTTATAGCCATATTCTTGCTGCTTCGACTACCACTGGTAAAAACATTTTACCACGTGCAGCTGCGCTTCTTGACGTAAGCATGATCACTGACATCATCGCGGTAGATGGTCCTAAGACTTTCAAACGTCCGATCTATGCAGGCAACGCGATTGCAACTGTAGAGTCAGGCGAAAATGTCGTACTGGCAACTGTTCGTGGTACAGCATTTGATGCTGTTGCTGCTGAAGGCGGTTCTGCCTCTGTAGAAGCTGCGACTGTTGCTGGCGATGCAGGCATTTCTAAGTTTATCAACGAAGAAATCGTAAAGTCTGAGCGTCCTGAATTAACAGCTGCTCGCATCGTGGTGTCTGGTGGTCGTGGTGTGGGTTCTGGTGAGAACTATCACGCGATCCTTGATCCATTGGCGGACAAGCTTGGTGCTGCACAAGGTGCATCACGTGCTGCAGTAGATGCTGGCTTCGTTCCTAACGATATGCAGGTTGGTCAAACCGGTAAAATCGTTGCACCTGACCTGTACATCGCTGTCGGTATTTCTGGTGCAATTCAGCATTTGGCCGGTATGAAAGAATCTAAAGTGATCGTTGCGATCAACAAAGATGAAGAAGCGCCAATCAATGCAGTGGCTGACTACTGGTTAGTTGGTGACTTGAACACTGTTATTCCTGAATTGGTTTCTAAAATCTAATTCCTGAATACAGTTTAAAACGCCTCTTAGTCTCTGTACCAAGAGGCGTTTTTTATTGGAAAATTTTTAAAGATACTCGGCAGTCGAAACTAGAGTATGTGATTTGGATGAAAAGTGATAAAATCCTGCTTTGCTTTTTCTCCTGTTTTGATCATGTCCTTTTCCAGAACCGCTCATATCCTGTTTATTAGTTTCCTGCTGATTGCGCTCTATGTGAGTATTTGTGTGCATACTGCGTTGAATGCACCGCTGTCAGTAACCCAGTATTTATTCAGTGAGTCGGGCGCTTTTGAAGTGCTTAGTCCTTGGCTATGGTACTTGCTGGCCATGCTGTGTCTGCTAAATACTGAAATTAAACTGAATACCCGGATATTTACCGCTGCTGCTGCGATATTGTTGGGCTTCAGGGAAATGGACTTTCATAAGCGACTGTTTGACGACAGCTTTATTAAAACCAATTTCTATCGCAGTGCTGAAATTCCGCTCATGGACAAGCTGCTGGGCTTTATTTTATTGCTCGGCATTATTTTTGTCTTTATGGTACTGGCAAAAAAATTGGTAAACACCATACGCAGCATGAAAGATTCTTTGAATATTGCGCATTTTTTTATCTTCCTGACCATTGCCTGTGGCGGACTGAGCAAGGTTCTGGATCGCACGACGTCAACCCTCAGGGAGGAATTCAATATTCAGCTCATACCACATACCCAGGTCATGATCATGACCATTGAGGAAGGGGTGGAGATGCTATTGCCGATTCTATTGATTGTGGCGGTGCTGACTTATCGCAAGGTACTGAATCAAGCGCATTAAAAGACAGATTAAATCTAAGGAAGATGCCTATTTGTGTGTGCATCTTTTTTTTGCACTGCTGTTTTTATGTATATTTCGGGTGCGAAAAAATATGGATGTGGTGCACTTGTTTTTGACGCTGAAATAACAGGAAAATGACCACTAAAATGAAGATAATTAACAAGGTTAAGCTGAATATTTCGACACAAAAATACAAGTGTTTATGCTATAATTTAGGGCTGTATTTTAGTTTTTAACTCAGTCGTTTGAGTTAATGATTTTGCTAGTTTTACGACATATAAATACAAGCCAAAACTGGCTTGTAGAATAAGGAGTATGCATGAGCGTATCGGAAATTAGACCGATTGCCATTGAGGATGAACTTAAAAGCTCATATCTCGATTATGCGATGAGCGTGATTGTGTCACGTGCATTGCCCGATGTACGAGATGGTTTAAAACCTGTTCATCGTCGTGTGCTTTTCGCAATGCACGAATTAGGCAATGACTATAACAAAGCTTATAAAAAGTCTGCACGTGTAGTCGGTGACGTGATCGGTAAATATCACCCGCATGGTGATTATGCCGTATACGAAACCATTGTACGTATGGCGCAAGATTTCAGCTTGCGTTACCAATTGGTCGATGGTCAGGGTAACTTTGGTTCGGTCGATGGCGACAGCGCAGCAGCGATGCGTTATACCGAAGTGCGTATGCGTAAACTGACCCACGAACTCTTGGCGGATCTTGAAAAAGATACCGTCGAGTGGGAAGACAACTACGATGGCTCTGAGCGTATTCCTCAGGTGATGCCCACCCGTGTACCGAACTTACTGGTTAATGGTGTAACCGGTATTGCGGTGGGTATGGCGACCAATATGGCGCCGCATAACATGACTGAAGTTGTGAATGCGTGTCTGGCCTATGCCAATGATCCCCAGATCAGCATCGAAGGGTTGATGGAACACATTTCTGGTCCGGACTTCCCGACAGGTGGTATTATTTACGGTAAATCGGGCATCGTGGATGCCTACCGTACCGGTAAAGGCCGTTTACACATCCGTGGCAAGTATCACTTCGAAGAAGATCCAAAGAATGGCCGTACCACGATCGTGTTTACGGAAATTCCATATCAGGTCAATAAAGCAAAAACCATTGAGCGTATTGCTGAACTGGTTAAAGAGAAAAAACTGGAAGGTATTTCCGAGCTGCGTGACGAGTCGGACAAAGACGGTATGCGTATCGCGATTGACTTGAAACGTGGCGAAAACGCCGAAGTAATCGTGAACAACCTGTTCCAGAACACGCAACTTGAAAACTCTTTCAGCATCAACATGGTCTGCCTGGATAATGGCCAGCCTAAACTGATGAACCTGAAAGATATTATTGCAGCGTTTATCCGTCACCGTCAGGAAGTGGTAACGCGCCGTACCATGTTCGAATTACGCAAAGCGCGTGAACGTGGTCATATCTTGGAAGGTTTAACCGTTGCTCTGGCGAATATTGATGCCATCATCGAAACTATCAAGAGTTCTGCAAACCCGGCTGAAGCACGTGAGCGTTTGCAGGCAGGTGAGTGGACAGGTGGCGGTGTATTGGCATTGCTAGAAAAAGCTGGCTCAGTTTCTGTACGTCCGGATGAGATTGAAGGTGAAGACCCAAGTCGTCCGTTTGGTCTGGATGGCGATATTTATCGTCTGTCACCCACCCAAGTCAATGCGATTATGGAACTGCGTCTGCATCGTTTAACCGGTCTTGAACAAGACAAGTTACATGCTGAATATAGTGAAATTCTGGCGCAAATTGCTGAACTGACTGCAATTTTAAATGACTTTAATCTGTTGATGAATGTGATTCGCGAAGAGCTTGCGTTAATTCTGCAGCAATATGGCGATGCACGTAAAACGTCGATTGTTGAATCACGTATCGATTTCTCTCGTGAAGATCTGATTCCTGAAGAGCAAATGGTGCTGACGGTTTCAAAAACAGGCTATGCGAAAACTCAACCATTGTCTGATTACGCCGCACAGCGTCGTGGTGGCCGTGGCAAGTCTGCGACCAGCATGAAAGAAGACGATTACATTCAACATCTGATTGTGACGTCAAGTCATGCGACGGTACTTTGCTTTACCAACGTTGGTAAAGTCTATCGTCTGAAAGTGTATGAAGTGCCACAAGCATCACGTGGTGCCAAAGGTCGCCCAATGGTGAACTTGTTGCCATTAGACGAAAACGAGACCATTACCGCAATTTTACCGGTGATTGATGCACCGAAGAAATTCAAAGAACGTCTGGCGGACTTCAAAGCCTTCGTAAAAGCCAATGCTGCACAACTGCAAAGCAATGAAGTGATTAATGGTCACTTTACGGCACTTGAAGCGGCACTTGCTGAATCTGAAGAGGGTGCGGATGATATTTCTGATGCACTTCGTGTTCAATTGAAAGAGCTAGGTTTAGAACTTTCAACGACCGATCTTGATGATGACATCATCAATGATTTTGCACAGCAGGCTGAAGCGGTTCGTAAAAACTTCTATGTGTTTATGGCGACTGAATACGGTACGATTAAACGTGTAGAACTTGAACAGTTCTCGAATGTGCGTTCAAACGGTTTACGTGCGATTGAACTGAATGGCGATGACACTTTAATTGGTGTTGCGATTACTGACGGCGAACAGCAAATCATGTTGTTCTCGAACGAAGGTAAAGCCATTCGCTTTGCAGAAACTGATGTACGTTCAATGGGTCGTTCAGCCAAAGGTGTGCGCGGTATGCGCGTGACCATCGGTGCAGCAGCCTTGCTGGAAGAAAGCGAAGAAACTGAGATCGAGTCTGATGATGAAGATGCTGCAGATTCAGCATTGATCAGCCGGATTGTATCTTTAGTTGTTGTCCCTGAAACTGGCGAAGTATTGTGTGCTTCTGAAAATGGTTATGGTAAACGTACCCCGGTGGATGACTTCCCGACCAAGAAACGTGGCGGTAAGGGTGTGATTGCACTCAAGACCTCAGAACGTAATGGTCAGTTGGTCGGTGCAGTAGCGATTGATGCATCTAAAGAGCTGATGTTAATTTCCGATGGCGGTACTTTGGTTCGTACCCGTGCCTCTGAAGTGGCTCAAACCGGTCGTAATGCACAAGGTGTTCGTCTGATCCGTCTCGGTAATGAAGAGTTACTGGTTGGTGTGGTTTCAGTTGAAGCTGTTGAAGAAGATGAGTTTGTTGAAGCGATTGAAGGTGAAGAATCTTTAGTAGCAGAAACAGATGTAGCAACTGAAACAGATGCAGTAGCTGAACATGTTGAAAAAGATGGTGAAAACTCAGTAGAAGAATAAGTGTTCTATTGATAAAAAGGGCGCTTCGGCGTCCTTTTTTATAAATCTTGACTGAATGAAGGTAAGCGATGAAAACCCAATCAATGTTGTTAGTGGCAGCAGTTGCATTAAGTGGCTGTAACTCAATGGACAATATCCCAAACCCAAGTCCTGAGCAGGAACAGGCAGCACAGCTGGCCTATGAGGATTTGCGTGATGGGAAGTATGACGAGTTTCTGGATCAGCTAGAGCCGCAATTGCAAACACAGTTTAAGGACAACGAAAAGCTGATGAAACGCTTTTCACGTTCAATTCCGAAAGGTGAGTACAAGTCTAAAACTTTAATGACCAAGCAGATTGAAGAAGCAACCAACCAGCCTGGCCAATATAAGATCAGCTATGAAATTGCCTATCCAAATAATCTGGTGCAGTATGATGTCAGTTTCGACCAGCCGAATGGTAGCAACAAGATTCGTAATTTTAATATTCAGGTCTTTGGCGAATCTTAATCCATAAGTTGATGGCAGCATAAATCCAATGCTTTATCTGCTTTGACTCACTTGAATCAAACGTCGATAAGCCAAGAAAAAACATAAACTGCCTATCAGCCCCAGATATATCAGTTTAGGCAAAATCAGTGCGGTCGGTACACCCATCTGATTCAGTTGAATAAACATCTGCACCATTTGGGTAGAAGGCAGTATCTCAGCGATCACTTGCATCCAGATGGGCATAGCTGCATGTGGCCAGGCAGCACCGGATAAAAAAAATAGAGGGATAGAAGTAAAAACAATTACATGTCCAGCGCGTTCCGGCATATCCAGAAAACTGGCAAATAGACAGGTGATTCCAATCACAGTATAAACGAAAACCGGCACAGCCAGCAGCATGCCGAATAGGTTACCCCCTCGCGGATAATCAAATAACCAAAAGGTAAATCCAAATAAATAAAAACAACCCAGACAGCCAATGCTCAATATCGCTAAACATAGCCCAATCAACGCATTTGAGTTTAACTGCACTTTTCTTTCGCGGTACATCAGAATCAGCATATTCAAACCTAAAAAAATGGTCTGATGAATGATGAGAGGGGCGACCGCAGGAAAGACATAACTGCCATAGCCGGAGAGCGGATTAAACAATGGAATCTGATGCACTGATAGGGCAGGAGAAAAATCTGAAACCTGGCCAAAACGTTCAGCATAGTCTGCCAAGGTCTGCTCAAGAGAGGTCGCTAAACCGATCCCCATCTGTTTGGTGACTAAAAAATTGGCAGCACTTAAGTACAGTCCTATTCCACCCGTTTCACCATGCCTTAACGTTTGCGATAAATTGTCCGGTAGCAGCAAAATCCCATCCGCTTGTTGCGATTCAACCCATGTTTTGGCTTCGGCGAAATTGCTGGTAATCGCCTTGATTTCAACATTCGGGCTTTGATGGACTTGGCCAATAATCCGCGCGCTCAAGTGACTTTGTTCTGCATCAACAATAATAATTGGTAAGGCTTCGGCTTGCTGTGCCTGATAAGCAAAGGGATAAAAGAAGCTATAAAACAAGACCGATAAAATCAGTGTGGTAAAGATAGCGCCGTGGCTGACAATATCTTTAAAGCTGCGCAGATAATAAAACCAAAGGGATTTCATCAGGCTGCTCCTTTGGCTATTTTCTTGAGAAAAATATAGGCTAGCAGTGCGTACACCACCACATAGGCCAGCAAGATCCATATAGCTTGCAGTGAAATCTGCACTGGACTGCCAATCATCCATTGTTCAGTTTGTAATTTGGCATAAGGAGTAAAGGGGATAATATTGGCCCAAAACTGGGTGAATAGGGGTGCATTATTTAAGGGTAAAGTCACCCCGGCAAAGCTCAATGATGACCCACCATATACAGCAATCAAGCCGAAAGATTTACTTAAATCTTGGGTGGCCAGCACCACCGCAGCGCTTAAAAATGCATAGGCGCTATACAGCAGCAATTGTGCCAATAAAATCAGACCAAGCGAACCGGCAACAAACCAGCCGCGAATTTCAATCATCCAAAACATCCACGCCCAAGTCCATAGACTAAAAATAGCCACATAGACCAGATTTTTAGACACTAAAGCCATCCAAATGGATGGATGACTGATCCACTCTGATACAGTCTGCCGCTTCAGTTCCTGACCGACGGAAAATGCCACACAACAACACAGCAGTAAATGCAGAACTGCGAGAATGACATAAGGTTCTAGATATAACTCATAATTCAATTGCGGATTATACAAAGGTGAGATTTTGATCTGTGGTGTCGGTGCTTGGATATAGGGCAGTCGATTCACCAGATAGTACTGTTCGGTAAACCCAGCCAGGGCTTGTAAGGTACTCACCAGCATGGCTGAAGAAATTGTATTGCCGATACTGAAATAACTCTGGTTAAAGGCAATGCTAATTTCTGCATCCTGAGCACGAACAAAACGTTGTTCGGCACCATTTGGAATATGGATATAACCCCAAATTTTATTTTCATTCAGTAGGTGTTCAACTTCAGCGACTTGCTGGGATACCGTTTCAATTTTAAGGGTATGATTGAGCGAGACATGTCGATAGATGCTTCGGCTGAGCGCACTTCGGTCTTGATCAATAATGGCAATGGGTAAATGAGTAGGCTTGCCCTGCGCAAACATGCTGCTGAATAAAATAATTACCAGAGCAGGTGCCAGTGTAACCAGGCACAGATCCCATTTTTCTCGGAGCAAATAGCGTAGTTCGCGCCATATACCCAGCCACATTAGGGTGTCTCTTTAAGTTTAAATAATACGCTCATACCGACTTTCAGTTCAGGCATGGTTTGTGTCGGTAGCAAATGCAGTTTAAAACTTCTCACATCATAGCCGCCGGTTTGGCGGGTGGTTTTAATGGTGGCAAACTCACCTTCAGCGCTAATACTTTTGATCTGAAAACTGGCTGTTTGATCCAAGGCTGGAATATAACCTTGAATGCTTTCTAATTTTTGAAATGGAGCATACTGGTCTTCGCGAATATTCAGGCTTACCCACATCTTCTCTTCAATCAGGCTGACCACGGGCACTGCAGTTGCGACCAGCTCAGATATTTTGCCATAAGTTTTAGACACCGTTCCATTGACGGGGGCCAGCAATTCGGTTTCTGCTTCTAGCGCATTGGCTTCGTTTAGAGCAGCCTGGGCAATGTCTACTTGTGCATCGGCTGAACTCTTTTGCTGCGGGGTGCTGCCACGCTTGGCACGTGCATATTGCTGATAGGCGGCCTCAGTCATTTCTAGCGCAGATTGACTGGCTGCATACAGTTCATCACGGCGCTGACGTGAAATCACACCTTCCTTAAATAGATTTTCCCCACGCTGATAAGATACTGTGGCGAGATTTTGCTGTGCTTTTAGCGATTGCCAGTTGGCATACAGACTCGCGACATTTTCTTCCTGCGAGCCACGTTCAGCTGTGGACTGTAAGGCCAAAGCCGATTGTAAGGCTGCTGTAGCTTGCTGTTTTTTGGCTGCAATTTCCGGGCTATTTAAGCGAACCAGAACATCGCCTTTTTTAACTCGCTGACCTTCTTCCACATAGATTTCTTCAATCCGGCTTGGCACTTTGGTGGCCACCTGAATCGTTTCAGCCTCGACACGACCTTGCAATTCAATCGGCGTCGGTTGATAGCTTTTCCATAATCCAAAAATAATCACGGCCAGCAGAATAGGAAGCAACGCCAGCAGTAGATATTTTTTCTTTTTGGAGATTTCAGGAGGCTGCTCATCGGTCGAGGTCGTCGCGTGATTTTCCTCTAACGTTGCTGATTGGGTCTGTGGAGCGGGAGAGCTTTCTGTTTCGGTAGATGAAACCGCTTCATTCACAGGATCATTGGGTTTTTGATCATCGTTCATGTTCGGCTCCATTAGCGAATATAGTGGGTATTGGTGTGTTGAATATAATTGGGAAATTCTGCAATCGAGCCATGGCTTTGTAACAGGGTGGCCAGTGACATCACATATTTATAGGCATTCAATGCAGTTTCGGCTCGTAGCCCGCTAAGCATGTTTTGGGCATCAATGACCTGTGTTGCTGTTCCGATATCCTCTTTAAAGGACAACTCTTGAATGCGTAAATTTTCCTGCGCAGCTTTTAGATTTTGTTCCAACAAAGCATGACTTTGCTGTGCACTCAAGGCTTCGCTATAAGATTTATAAATCAGGTTTTCAATCTCTTGCTGGGTGCGTGAGGTGAGCAGTTCTGTGGCATAGCGTTTGAGCTCGGCCGCCTGAATATTTTTGTTTTTATCAATCCCTGAAAACAGGTTATAGCGTGCGGCAACACCGACAATCCAGTTTTGATTCTGATCCAGACTATATTCACCAAAAGCAAAGACATTGGGTTTTTTTGCTGCTTGCTGAGCTTTGACATTGGCTTGTGCTAATTGGGTATCTAGCTGCATTTTTTGAATCAGCGCAGAGTTTTGACTAAAGGTTTTCAGTAGTTGATTTAAAGCCTGTGGCTCGGTCTGATTGACAAATAAAGGTGTCGACAGTTCAGTGATACTGCTTTGTTGCAGCAGATTATTCAGTTGAAATAGACTGGCATTTAAATTGGTTTGCATATTTTGCTGACTGCGCTCGGCATTATTACGCGCCACTTCAAACTGCATGCGCTGGCCTTTGCTAATAAAACCTTGCTGTTCCATTTTTAAGGCATTGCGATAATGCTGTTGCATGGCATTCAGATTAAATACTGCTGCTGCATGGAGTTGCTTTTGCAGTTGCACATTAAAATAACTTTGAATCAGTTCGAAACGCTGCGTGTCTTGTTGCTGTTGATTACTGAGCTGACTGCGACCGACCTGAAGATTGGCAATCTCCTTGGCGCTATGAGTCAAACCACCGGTATAAAGCGGCATCATCATGGACACGGTAGGACGAATCACTTGATCTTCGAGTACGACCTTGGAGGTATCGGGAATTAAGCCTACACCGTCATGAATCGGTTGTTGTAAACCTTCTTTTAAAGGATTGGCAATATTCTCAGCTAAATTAAACTCATCAATTTTATTATTTAAGCCATTGGTGAGAGATTGCTCCAAGTTGTTTTTAAGAGCACCCAAAGGAATATCTAATTCATTATGAAAGGCATAAGCACGCACATTCAGATCGACACGTGGTAATCCCAAACCTTTTACCGCTTCAGCTTCAAGTTTCGAGGCTTGTTCCAAGCTTTGATAGGCCTGACTGCTGTAAGAAGACTGCAATAACTGTTTTTCGGCGTCTTGAAAACTCAAAGTCTGGGCGTATAGACCCTGGCTATTCAACCATAGACCTGACAATAATCCACACCCCAAAAATAATTTACTTTTATAGTTCGTCATATTCATGCAAGCAGATGGCCAAAGTGAAGAATAAGTTGATTTGTGTACATTATAAATCAGTGGTTTGCAGCTCAGTAAGGGGCATGGTTGTAGTATTGTTTATTTTACATCTGTCTAGCATTAAGGACGCTTGCGCGTCCTGACTAACTTAGGGCGGTTCTTTTGAAATTTTCATCATTCATGCAAAAATCTAAACAATCTTTTAAAACCCCTACGGCTCTATAAATATGCTCCGGTTTATCCAGATAAATTTGTCCATTATTTAACACTTCTAGACCCGCTCTATTTAATTCAAGTTTATGTCTCTCATCAATGGGAACAATAAATTGAACAGTAGGACGTTTTCGGTTCACATCATAGCGGAATAACCATCTATTATTTTTACTTTGATACAGAATGGAATAATAGCTCTCCGTATCTTTTCCGGTGAGTTCATGGTCTGGAAAAAGTTCATGGATAATATTTTGTAAGCTTTGTTCATCTACCGTTGTAACAATTCTTTGATTCTGAGGATTTATAATGTCTTGTTGAAGATTTGAGGGAGTCGGTTCTTCTGAAACTTCATCAGTCCTTAATTCAGTTTGTTGCTCAATGGGTTGTGCTGTAATGATGGTGGGTGCAGATAAGCCTTTTAAAACCGTATCGCTAATTGCACGTTCGACTGCTTGTTTAACGAAGGGTTGAATTGATTCAAGGAATTTTGTATTGAGCTGTCTTGGAATATTGGCTTGCTGAGCAACATAACGTACAAAATCAATATCGACTTCATTAATTGATTTTTTGATTACCGCTTTAAACTGTTGGATATACTGATTCTCTTCGGCAAAAAATCGTAATTTTTCTACATGGAAATTATCATGTTTGAATTCTGCTAATTGAGTCAGTTCTTCGGCTTGATGTTTAGTGAAATCAACAACCAGAAAAGGTTTTTCATCCATAATATTTGGATTAATGAGGTCAGTGAAAAAACGCCATTCACGTCCATTGGTAATGACGCCAATGGTCACTCCCAGAGTAGAGTTAAAATATCGGGAGAGTTGTGGTGCGTGATTTGTTAAATTACTTGCATAAGATTTGGCTTCAATAAACATAACTGGTTGACCATTACAATATAGGGCGTAGTCAACGCGCTCTGTTGATTTGACACCAGGAAAATCAGCGGCAAACTCTGCCAGTACTTTCGTTGGATCATAAGGACTGAAGCCTAAAATATCCAGAAGTGGTAATATAAGTGCTTGTTTGGTGGTTTCTTCAGTTGAGCAATGCGCACCGACACGTTTAACATGCTCAATATGTAATTTGAGGCGATTAATAAAGTTATCCATTTTTTCCCTACTTCTAATTTTTCAGATTATTTTTTAATCATTGTGAGTTCATCATAATAGTTTTATTTTTAAACTCAAACATTTAATAAAAATAGGCATAATAAGTTTAATTAATCCTATAAATGGTCAACTTATCTTGTGAATCTACATTGATTTTTTGACTGTAATTACAGTTCGAGATTGAAATAATTTTGTGCAAGACCTTGCCAGATATGGTTAAATGCCATCATTTTATTGTGTCTCACATAGATAAGGAAAACTCATGCGCGCGTACAACTTCTGTGCTGGTCCTGCTGCATTACCGACTACCGTACTTGAAAAAGCTCAAGCTGAAATGCTTGACTGGCATGGCAAAGGTCTTTCGATCATGGAAATGAGCCACCGTAGTTCCGACTATGTGGCCGTGGCTGAAAAAGCGGAAGCAGACCTACGCAAACTCATGAATATTCCCGAGAACTACAAAGTATTGTTCTTGCAGGGTGGCGCATCCTTACAATTTTCGGCAATTCCATTGAACTTGCTGGGTAAAAATAACAAAGCGGACTATATCCATACCGGAATCTGGTCTGAAAAGGCCTTGAAAGAAGCGCAACGCTATGGCGATATCAATGTCGTAGAAGCAGGTATCAAAATTGATGCTAAACATGCCATCAGCGCGCAAAACGAATGGAAGCTGTCTGCCGATGCCGCCTATGTGCACTATGCAGACAACGAAACCATTGGTGGTCTGCAGTTTGCTTCTATTCCTGAAACAGATAAGCCCCTTGTTTGTGACTATTCATCAAGCATTTTATCTGCGCCACTTGATGTATCAAAATTTGGTGTGATCTATGCAGGTGCGCAAAAGAATATCGGCCCAGCGGGTTTAACCCTGGTGATTATTCGTGAAGATTTACTGGATCAAGCCAAAGCTGAAATTCCAAGTATCTTAAAATACTCAGATCAAGCCAAAAATGGTTCTATGGTAAATACGCCGTCGACTTATGCATGGTACTTGTCTGGTCTGGTATTTGAATGGTTGCTGGAAAATGGCGGTGTAGAAGCCATGCATAAAGTGAACCTGGAAAAAGCCAATCTGCTTTATGGTTATATCGATCAAAGCGATTTTTATGCCAATCCAATCTTCAAAGAAAATCGTTCAATCATGAATGTGCCATTTACTTTGGCCAATGCAGATCTTGAAAAACAATTCCTGAAAGAAGCAGAAGCCCAGCATTTATTGAATCTTGCGGGTCACCGTTCTGTCGGTGGTATGCGTGCCAGTATTTATAATGCAGTGCCATTAGAGGGCGTACAAGCCTTGGTGAATTTTATGGATGACTTTGCAAAACGCAATGGTTAATCCCTGAAATGTAAAAACCCAGCATAGGCTGGGTTTTTTTATGCATTCGGTTATGTCAGGGAATTTAAAAAATAAAAGTATGCAGGGTAAAGCCGCAGATCAGCATTCCCAACATGAAAAAAAGGCATGACATCATATCAATATTATAGCGAGAGCTAAGATGATGCTCGACCTGGTCTAATGTTTCTTCTTGCACGATTTTCATAGATATTTATTGTCCGATCTATTTATCGTTAATACTATTTGTTGTGAGTATTTTTATCATAAAAAATTGATTAAATAAAGTACATTCTTGATTAAAGTTCATAAATTTTCATTTTATTTAAATATCAGCTTTGGATTTGTCTGAACTTATTCGTATGCGAAATCAAAGTCTTATTTTTACAAGATTTTTAGGATTCGATTGCATGTATAAAATGAATTCATGTGAATTTAACAATGTGGATAACTCGATTTTTTAAATGATTTAAATAGGTTATTAAGCTAGAAAAAATGGGTAAAAAATAATCAAAAAAATAAAATTAAAAACAGAAAATACGGATTAAAAAAAGAAGATCCCCATCAAAAAGAAGATCTTCTTTGTTTATTTTAACTTAAGCTGATTTTCTATAAATATTGGCCTGAATCCACAGATTTCCACGAATATATTGACCAATCTGGAAATTTTTATGCTGCTCATTCCGCGTTGCAATCCGGATCAAGGTGGCTGGTTGACCTTCATCATGAATCAGTGTGACATCATACAGGGTATAGTCCTGATCCATAAACTGCATGGCAGTTTTACCGACAATATTGCCCTGAAACCAGGCTTCATCTTCCTGGCCCATGGTTTCACCATAAAGATAAGCCACCATTTTAGAGAAATCTACAGTAACAGGTGCTTTATCTTCTTCTGAGTGTGGCTGCCAGGCATCAATCTGTTCCTGCAAATTATCGGGTGCCACGCCCTGGTTGGCTGCCAGAATATCATTCAAGGCACGGTGATGCTTGATCGAAGCCGGATCATCCACCACCAGATGTTCATGGTCAGCCACTGCTTCAAGCTCATAGGCCCAAGCATTCAGATTCACCACATAGGACTGGTCTTTTTCATAATGCGGATGATTGACGCTATACAGACTATCGAAAGCATAAATAATATTGTTGGCACCCAGATTCAGACGTAATACCGCCTGAGTATTGGATTTGCAGGAAATAATTCGGTCGATGGTCGCTTTGACCTGATAAGGACTGTCAAAGCAGGGGAATGCAGTTTTTACTGCTTGCGGCTTATTATTTTCTATGGCGATCACTTGGCTCAATTGCACCGCAGCTTTGCTCGGCCCCTGAATCAGCCAGGTATTTTCATCCATATCACATTCTTGTGTGCAAATGCCCATCGGCATAATAGGCGCATCAAGAGCTTTGCCTAACCACTGTGGCACATCTGTACCTGGATTCTCGGTGAGTAATGTCCAGTGTTCGACGTGACTACCGAAATTCTGATCATCAATGGTGATGATCTCTGGGCTATTCTGATTTTTCATATGCACAATTGATCTTGGATGACTTATTTATAGTTAATCGAGGGTCATTACGATTTTTCAAGTCAATCGAATGAATTTTCAAATTAAATGCAGTCAATTTTTTTTCTAGACTGAATCACAGTTACGGCTCAAATCAAATAGATTCAAAAAAACATGAGCGACAGCAGCGATGAAAATGCAACGATTTAATCATCAACCTGATCCTCTCAATTTGCTAGAATACCCAGGATTTATACCTTAATGGGAAACCCTGTGTTGCCATTCAAACTTTGGGTCGATGCTGATGCATTACCCCGTATTTTAAGAGATGTGATTATCCGTGCGTCGGATCGCTATCAGTTGGAAGTGACTTTTGTGGCCAATCAGTCGGTGGGCATTACGCCTTCAGTCCGGATTAATTCAATTCAGGTGATGAGTGGCGCTGATGCTGCAGATAAAGAGATTATTCTGCGCATGAAAGAGCATGATATTGTCATGACCCAAGATATTCCCCTGGCGGCAGAAGTGATTGAAAAGGGCGGGATTGCCATTCATCCACGCGGTGAAGTGTATACCACGGCCAATGTCAAAGCACGTTTACATCTAAGAGACTTTATGGATAGTTTGCGTGGTGCCGGTGTGCAAACGGGTGGGCCACCTCCGATTTCAGAGCGGGATAAGCGTGAATTTTCAAGCGCACTGGATCAAACCATTCAAAAACAAAAACGTAAAACATCTGCACTTTAAGAGCAATCGCGCATGTCAACACACACCAATATGGTTGTGACCTATCTTTTATTGGTTTTTATCTGGGCCACTACACCGCTAGCCATTGTCTGGAGTGTGAGCGATCTGCATCCGCTCTGGGCACTGGCTCTGCGATTTTTTCTGGCATTGCCTTTTGCATTTATCTTGTTGTGGCTGTTTAAAACCCGTTTTCCTGTCGATTCTCTCTCGATGCACAGTTATCTGGCTGGAGCTTGCAGTTTTATTGGCTCGCAGATTTTTACCTATCTGGCCACGGATTATCTCAGCTCAGGCATTATTGCGCTGATGTTTGGTCTGGCACCTATTATTACCGGATTGATTGGCCGTTTCGTGTTTCAGCTCAAGCTCTATCCTTCACAGTGGTGCGGGATGGCGATTGCCCTGACTGGTTTGGCAGTGATTTGTCTCGGTGGTAAAGACCAGCACATTCAGCCAATCGGCATTGGTCTGATGTTACTGAGTGTGTTTATTTATTGTGTTTCGATGTTCTGGGTCAAAAAAGTCAATGCACCCTTACAACCGATGGCGCAAGCGGCAGGTTCCATTGCAGTTTCAGCAGTCATGGCGTGTGCCATGTTGCCATTTATGTGGCAATTTGTGCCAACCCAAATGCCTCAGGCAAAATCACTGATCGGGCTAGGATATGCCGTGGTGATGGCTTCGCTGATTGCCATGTTCTGTTATTTTAAACTGGTACAGAAAATCAGGGCGACCACCTTGTCTTTGACGACGGTATTGACTCCAATGCTTGCTTTATTCGTAGGTGTGCTTTTGAATGGTGAAAGCTTGTCGGGTGAGGCCTTAATCGGTGTCGGTATTTTGTTGACGGGTTTATTGTTGTATTTTTCCAGAGAAATTAAAGCGAGCTATGCAGCTCGCCTTCCATCCAGTATTCACAATGACTAAATCAGTGATTTAAGCAAAGTTGGCTTTGACACATTCACCCAGTTTGACACGGTCTTGTGGGTGCATGGTAATGAAATAAGCACCGGTCCGGAATTTGCTATTTTCTTCTTCACGACTGTAGGCCACTTGGGCGGTTGCCGCAATATGGAAGAAATTTTCCGGGTGGCTTAAAGTCACGTGCAGATAGGTGCCTTCAGTGATGGGGCGGTCACTAAAGAAACTAAAACCGGTTTCCGAAAAGTTCACCTGCTCTGGTACAGGTAACATGCTTTGTACAATTGCGTCATACAAAGAACCGGTAATAAGGTTTAATTTTTGGTTGAATAAGGATAAGATTCGAGCAATTTGTTGATCTTTTTCAGATAATTGTTCTAATTCGTAGTTAACCGCATGATCAAATTGATCTAGCTCTGCAAGTAGTAGAAAATAGCGGGGCAAGACAAAGTTAGAGTCATAAGGATCATTTAAGGCAACATCATCGGAAATAATCTGATAATTAATTCGTAAGGCAGCATCGATGCGAGACATAACGCGTCTTTCCGTGTATCCGTTTGGATGCTGTACATTTTCCATAATTTATTACCTCGGACTAGATGGTTATGTTTAAACCAATCTCGCTGTATATAGGGTTGAAATATACTCGCGCACGGCGTAGTAACCACTTCATTTCTTTTATTGCATTGGTCTCAATGATCGGTCTCACGCTCGGTGTAGCAGTCCTCATTACAGTTTTGTCTGTGATGAATGGGTTTGACCGAGAGTTGAAAAATCGTGTCTTGGGAATGATACCTCAAGCTACTGTTTCTTCAACGCAAATTCTAACAAATTGGCCCGAACTTGCAAAGCAGATTGAGCAGCATGAGCATGTCCAAGGGGTCGCACCATTTACCCAATTACAGGGCATGCTGACGGCACAGGGACAGGTTGCCGGGATTATGGTCAGCGGGATTGAACCCGAGTATGAGAAAAAAGTATCCATTATACAAAACCATATGGTCGAGGGCAGTATTGATAGCCTGAAAAAAGGTGAATTTGGTATTGTTCTGGGCAAGCAGATGACCGATGCCATGGGGGTCGGTTTAAACGATAATATTACTCTGGTATTGCCAGAGGCGACCCCTTCACCAGCAGGTGTGGTGCCTCGTTTCAAGCGCTTTAAAGTGGTGGGAATTTTCAGTATTGGTGCTGAAGTCGACTCGATGATGGGATATATCGCTTTAAATGATGCTTCAACTTTATTGCGCCTACCAGATGGTGCACAAGGCGTGCGTTTAAAACTGGATGATATTTTTGTCGCACCGCAAGTGTCTCAGGAAATCGTGCGGGATTTACCAGCCAACTTCTACGCATCTGACTGGACTTATACTCATGGTAATCTGTTCAGCGCGATCCAGATGGAAAAAGCCATGGTCAGCTTGTTATTATTCCTGATTGTGCTGGTTGCGGCATTTAATATCGTTTCATCACTGGTGATGGTGGTGACGGATAAAAAATCGGACATTGCGATTTTACGGACTTTGGGTGCTTCGCCTGCCACCATTACCAAAATCTTTATGGTGCAAGGCACGGTGATTGGGGTGATTGGGACATGTGCCGGCGCAATCCTCGGGATTATTGCAGCGACCAGTATCAGTAGCTTTATCGGCTGGTTAAACAATACTTTGGGTCTGAATATGTTTGATGCCTATTTTATCAATTATCTACCTTCTTATTTACGCTGGCAGGATGTCTTGGTGATTGTCGGCTTGTCATTGGCCTTAAGTTTTGTCGCGACGATTTACCCCGCTTTACGTGCAGCAAAAATTCAACCGGCAGAGGCTTTGCGTTATGAGTAATCTGATTTTAGATGCCCAGAATATTCACAAATCCTTTACCGATGGCAAAGCCACCGTCGATGTGATTCGAGGCTTGTCGCTGCAGGTCAAAGCAGGTGAGTTTGTCTCGATTGTCGGTTCGAGTGGTTCTGGTAAAAGTACCTTATTGCATGTTTTGGGTGGACTGGATCGACCAACATCAGGGCAAGTGATGGTCAATGGTCGCCGTTTCGATACCTTGTCCGAAGCAGAGCGTGGCTATGTGCGCAATGAGCATTTGGGTTTTGTGTATCAGTTTCATCATCTGTTGCCAGAATTTACGGCACTGGAAAATGTAGCCATGCCCCTGATGCTCCGCGATAATGTGAAGTTTAAAGAAGCCAAACAGCAGGCTGAATACTTGCTGGAGCGGGTTGGTCTTTCGCATCGTCTGACACATAAGCCAGGTGAATTATCTGGAGGTGAGCGCCAGCGTGTGGCCTTAGCGCGTGCAGTGGTGGGCAAACCTAAACTGATGATGGCGGATGAACCGACCGGAAATCTGGATCGTAAGACTGCAGCAAAGATTTTTGAACTGCTCACCGAATTGCAACGTGAATTCAATATGGCGATGCTGATTGTGACGCATGATGAACAACTGGCACATGCTGCAGACCGAATTTTACATATGCAGGATGGTCTGTGGGTCACACCCTAAATCAAGAGAATATTCGCATTTGATTGAAGCTCACTCCGGTGGGCTTTATTATTGGGTGAAATAATAACCATAAAGAATAAGATCCAATGTTGCAGTGGCTGTGTATCGGCTGGATTTTAGGTCTGGCCTGTATGGGGAAAAGTTTTCTGTCTGTTCAACTGAGCAGCACGGTCGTTCTAATCGCGGTATTACTGTGGTATCTGGGTTGCCGTAAATTAAAGCACATTTTCAACACACCATTCAGTAATTTGGTCATGACTGGTTCAAGCCTGTTGTTAGGATTATTTCTAGGCCATGGCTATGCCAATCTGCAACTGTCTGAACGCTTGTCGACGCGTGAACATGAAGTCTCCGAAAAACAGATCGTGGTGCATATCAAAGACCTGAATAAGCTTGGTGAGCAGAATATCCAGCAAGCTCTGCATGTGCTCAGTCCTGATGGCAGTACAGTTAAATGGATGGGCTTTTTGCCTGTCCAAGAACCCGTGACTCAATCCAGTTTGATAAATGCGCAGATAAAGCAGCACTCCCTTGAACTTGGACGATATTACTTAATTCAAGGCCAAATCCGACCTCATCATAGTTATGCCACCCCCGGATCTTTTGACGCTGAAAAGTGGGCATTACAGCAAAATATCCTGGCCGGTTTCCGAATCAAGAGCATTCAGGAGTTACAACCGCAACAACTTTATGCGCTTGGTCATGGCAAATATTTACGCCAGCAGCAAAATTTAAGTCCGCGAATTTTACTTTGGGTAGAGCGGCAGCGACTGGCATTAAGAGAATTCGTAGCCAGGCAACCCGTACAGCATAAAGGTTTGTTATTGGCCTTATTAAGCGGTGATGAAAGCCTGTTAGATCCAGCGACAGAGCGACAATTCCAGCGTTTTGGTATGAGCCATTTATTAGCCATTTCCGGGCCGCACGTTCTGATCTTTGCCTTGATGGTCTGTGGTACTTTGCAATATCTGATTTCAAGATTTATGCCGCATATTTATCTGAAATGGCCAAGGCAGTATTTTTTGAGCCTGCCTTTTTTACTGTGTGTCTTGCTGTACTGCGCCTTTGTGGGCTTTGAAATTCCAGCGCTACGCACTTTATTGATCTGCGTGATTGTGACCTTTACCTTGTTGCTCAGGCAAAGTGTGCAAGCTTTAAAATTACTGATTCTGAGTGCTGCCTTATTATTGCTCTTTGATCCTTTCAGTATTTTGTCGGCTGCATTCTGGCTGTCTTATGGGGCCTGCTTTGTTTTGCTGCGAATCTATCAGACCATTCAGCAGCAACCGCGTCAGACAGAACAAACCTTATTACAACGGCTATATTTTGCGTTGAAAGTGCTGCTGGAATCACAATGGAAAATCTTTCTGGCGCTATTTCCCTTGATGATGCTGTTTTTTAAGCAAATCGCCTGGATTACCCCATTCAGTAACCTGGTCGCGATTCCATGGATTGGGCTGCTGATTGTGCCTATAGATATTCTGGCGGCTTTGTTGTTTTTTATTTCAGAGCCACTTTCCAGTGTGGTATTTCAATTGAATAATGTTTTCATTCACATGCTGCTGGCATTTCTGGATCTGCTTGATCGGCTGTTTGCTCCACAACTGATTCCGGTGGCGATGAATGTCTGGATGATTGCGCTGTGTATTCTGGCCTTAATTATTGTATTTTTACCGCGTGGCCTATTGCCCAAAAGCTGGACGGTGCTTGCCTGTGTGCCGCTGTGCATTCCTCAGCTCAATCAGCATGCATTTCAGCTCTCTATTCTGGATGTGGGGCAGGGACAAGCAATTTTTCTTCGGGATGGAGCACGCAGTATGATGGTCGATATGGGCGGCTATTATGATGAAGAAAAATTCAGTATCGGTCGACAGGTGATTCTGCCATTTCTGTCTGTGCAAGGTGTGGGTAAGCTGGATCAACTGATTTTAACCCATCTGGATCAAGATCATAGTGGCGCTTATCACAGTATTAAACATCAATTGAAAATTAAAGAGGTATCGTCCAATCAGATTCCTGAAATAGCGCACTCCTCCCGTTTTCAGTTCTGTCATCAAGGTCAGCAGTGGCAATGGTCTGAAGATATTCAGTTTAAAATTTTGGCACCTCGGCAGCAGCAGTTAAATACAGCCCATTTCAATAAAAATGACCGGTCTTGTGTGGTATATCTGCAAGTTAAAAATGCCGGGCCTTATCAAAATTTTTTACTCATGGGCGATGCGGGTTGGGAGACTGAGTATCAGCTGCTCCAAGATTATCCTGAGCTTAAAGTTGATGTGCTGGTGCTTGGACATCATGGCAGTCAGCACAGCTCAGCCTATCAGTTTTTAGAAGCTTTACGGCCCAAACTGGCAATTGCTTCGGCAGGAAAATTTAACCGTTATGGTCATCCGAGCCAACTGACGCAGCAACGGCTCAAAGCACTCAATATTCCATTACTGACTACAGCCGAACAGGGCAGTTTGCACTTTCAGCAACAAGGTTCCAAACTGATACTTTCTGCCGAACGGCATCAATGGCAATGGTTATATCGTCAGTCTTTAAATTACTGATTCTAGAGCAGGCTGATCTTTAGGCAGAGCTTGCATTCTCAAGGCGTTCACTTTGGCCAAAGCCTGTTCATGCTCCAGTGTATAAAGATTACCCAAATCTTGATGCGCATTGAAGCGTTTATAGCTCCAGTGATAATGTTCAGGATGGCGGCGGATTAAATCTTCAATACTGTTGATAATAACTTGCGTACCCTGATTGGCATTGCCACTATAAATTTTCTCATCAACTGCCTCGATGAAGATATCAAAACCATCTTCGGTATTCCGCAGGGCATATAGAAACAGGGCGCGGGCTTTGGTCTTTTGAATCAGCTTGGCACTTAAATTACTGGTGGCCAAAGGCACCCCAAAATACGGTATATATTCACCACCGACATTTGGGGTATGGTCTGGCAAGATCACGGTGGTGCCACCTTGTTTTAAGGCCTTAAAAATCTGACGGACGCCAGATTCATCGGTCGGCACCAGATGTGCCTGTTCGCGGCTACGCGCAGCCCGTACAAACTGATCCGCTGCCTGATTTTTTACAGGTTTATACATAATGGTCATGGAAGTAAACTGGGCGACATAGGCATTCATGATTTCCCAGGTACCAAAATGTGGCACGATTAACACCAGGCCTTTATTTTGTGCCAGTGCATCATGCAGTAGATCTTCGCCAATGACGCGATGCACCCGTTTGATATTTTTCTGATTAGTTGAGCCCCAAATGGTAAAAAACTCGAAATATGACATTAATTCATTGCGAACCGCAGCACGGTTAATACGCTCACGTTCGTCATTGGACAGTTCAGAAAGGCTGATCTCGAGATTGAGGCGAATGATTTCCGAAGTTTTGGTGACTTTGAAACTGTTCACAATAAAGGCCAGAAGACGGGCCATCCATCGAGAAACCGGAAGCGGTTGGCGGCTAATGTATTTGAGTAAACCGTAAGCTGAATTCCGTGAGTCCTGTTTGGTCATTGATTTCGTCTAAGTACAATAAAAAGAGAACAAAATTTATTATAGGCGAAAACGTTTTGTTTAGACAGAATTACCCGATTCAGTGTATATAATGGGTTCAATATAAATCAATTTATTGGATTATTTATGTCCGATTGGCCACCAAAACCTGAAAATCAAATACAAAATACGCAACAGCCAGTTCAACCGACTGGTCCGGAATGGAAATTGCTGGAAAAAGCGGTTTTAGCTTCGGTTGAAGAGCAGCGCCGTGCGCGCCGTTGGGGAATTTTCTTTAAATTCCTGACTTTTGCTTATCTGCTTGTGGTGATTTTGGCACTCGGCAAGAGCTGTAGTTCAGTTTCCTCAGATGCCAGCGCTGGCGCAGGTGCTCATATTGCCGTCGTCGATATTATTGGTACGATTGCTGCCGACAAGCAGAGTGTCAACAGTAGCAATACGATTAAATCGCTGAAAAAAGCTTTTGAAAATAAACAAAGTAAAGCCGTAGTGCTGAATGTCAACTCGCCGGGTGGTTCACCGGTACAGTCCGATGAAATCTGGCAAGAAATTCAGTATTTGAAAAAGCAGTATCCCGAGAAAAAACTCTATGCAGTGATCGGTGATACCGGTGCTTCGGGTGCTTATTATATCGCTTCTGCTGCGGATGAGATTATTGTCAATCCATCGAGTTTAGTCGGTTCGATTGGTGTGATCATGCCAAATTATGGCGTGAGTAATTTGCTGCAAAAGCTTGGTGTTGAAGATCGCACCATGACTTCAGGTGACAATAAAGCCTTGCTGTCGATGACTCAACCAGTCGATCCTGCACAAAAAGCCCATGTACAAGGTGTCTTGGATAATGTGCATAGTCACTTTATTAATGCGGTAAAACAGGGGCGTGGTAATAAACTGAAATCAACCGATCCTACGATTTTCTCTGGTTTGTTCTGGACCGGTGATCAGGCGGTGAAATTAGGAATCGCAGATCGGATCGGAAGTTTAAACACCTTGAAGCGCGAACTTAAAACTGAAAGAGCCTTGAATTATACGATTGAATATAGTCCATTTGAGTCCGTATTGGGTCGCATGGGCTCATCGATTGGTGACGGAATTGCCACTTCAGTTGCGCAGAAACTTCAGTCAGAAAACAGTACGACATTGCAATGAAACCATTGATTCATTTCGCGCACGCCAATGGCGTGCCATCGAAAGTCTATCAAAAGCTGTTTGATGGACTGCAAGATGATTACGATATTATCTATGTGCCGCTCTTAGGGCCTGATAAACGTTATCCAGTGGATAATCATTGGAAAAGCCTGACTCAGCAAGTGATTGACAGTATTGTGCGTCAGTCAAAAGGTCGACCGGTGATTGGTTTGGGACATTCTCTAGGATCAGTATTAACTTTCCAGGCTACCTTACAGCGTCCCGAACTGTTTTTGCAGATGATCATGCTGGACCCGCCGATGATTATGGGTAAAGAGGCCTTTGCCTTGCATCTTGCGAAAACTTTGCGCTTAAAAGCTTTGGACAGAATGTCTCCGGCAGGTCTGTCCAAGCGCCGTCGTGATCATTGGGATTCACGTGAACAGGCAGCTGAATTACTGCGTCCTAAAGGTTTTTATCAAGACTTTGATGCCGATTGCTTCCAGGCCTATATTGAGCATGCCTTGCAAGATGATCCGATTCGGGGCGGAGTAGAACTCACCATCCCTAAAAAGGATGAAGTGGCCGTGTTTAGAACCAATCCCTCACTGTGGTGGTTGCCTCAGGCGAAACCGAAAGTTCCGGTACATTTGGTCGTGGCTGAGCAAGGTCCATTTCTGGCCCGCAAGTTCCCGCAGCAGGTCGAAAAGAAATTTGGTATTCCTTTTACCGTGGTAGAGGGAGGACATATGTTTCCATTGGAACAACCCGATCAGGTAGCGGACTTGGTAAAGCAATTGATTCAGCAACAATCTGTTTGAATCATTAAAAAGAGAATATAAAAAACGCATCCGAGGATGCGTTTTTTATATTTAAATGATGTTAAAACTTGCAGAATTGAACAGGTTCTTGCATTTTCTCGTTTCGATATAGCACACCGTCTTCAGTGTATTGAATCGCACCGCTGCAAATCCATTCTACGACTTGAGGATAGATTACATGTTCAAGGCTATGCACACGCATTGCCAAACTGTCTACCGTGTCGTGGTGAGAAACCTTGAGCACACCTTGAGCAAGCGCTTGGCCTGCGTCAAGTTCAGCCGTGACATAATGCACCGTACAGCCGTGCAGAACATCACCGGTATTGAGTACACGCTGATGGGTATGCATGCCTTTGTAATAAGGCAATAGAGAAGGGTGAATGTTCAACATTTTCCCCTCCCAGGCTTTTACAAATTTTTCACTTAAAATTCGCATAAAGCCGGCAAGTACCACCAGATCCGCATCCCAGTCCAGCAGTTGCTGATGCATCACATCATCAAACGCTTCTCGGTTTGGATATTGCCTGTGTTCAATAACTGCAGTTTGAATTCCTGCTTGTTGCGCACGCGTTAAAGCAAAGGCTTCAGGTTTATTGGAAATCACGCCGACAATTTGCCCTGAAAGATTGGCATCAATCAAGGCTTGTAGATTTGATCCGCTACCTGAAACAAGTACAGCAATTTTAATCATGCGAAATTATGCGAAGATCACACGAATTTTTTCGTCTGCACCTGCAACCGATTCAGCATTGTCTTGAATCTGCCCCATTGTCCATGCTTTCTCACCAAGACCGTTGAGTAATTCAACAGTTTTGTCAGCTTCATTTGCATCAACCACAAGCACCATGCCGACGCCACAGTTAAAGGTACGATACATTTCAAACTGCTCTACACCGCCTTCACGTTGTAGAAGTTTGAATAGCTCAGGCCATTCCCAAGAAGATTCATTCACAAGCGCTTGAGCACCATTTGGAAGGACGCGAGGTAAGTTACCTGGCAAACCGCCACCGGTGATGTGTGCCATTGCGTGTACATCGACATGTTTAAGCAATTCAAGAATCGATTTGACATAAATACGGGTTGGTTCCATTGCAACATCTGCAAGTGGGCGACCATCAATGATTTGAGTTAAATCAACATTTTTCACGTCTAGAATTTTACGAAGCAGTGAGTAACCGTTTGAGTGCGCACCTGAAGAAGCAACACCAACTAAAACGTCACCGGCTTTGACTTTAGAGCCATCAATAATTTTGCTTTGCTCAACGACACCGACACAGAAACCTGCAAGATCGTAATCTTCGCCTTCATACATGCCTGGCATTTCAGCAGTTTCACCGCCGACCAGTGCACAGCCAGCAAGCTCACAACCAGTACCGATACCAGTGACAACATTTGCAGCAACATCCACATTCAAATGACCAGTTGCATAATAGTCGAGGAAGAACAGTGGTTCAGCACCACACACGAGAAGGTCGTTAACACACATTGCCACCAGGTCTTGACCAATTGTGTCATGACGGTTCAAATTCAATGCTAAACGTAATTTTGTACCCACACCATCTGTGCCAGATACGAGAACAGGTTCTTCATAACCTTTAGGAATTTTACAAAGTGCACCAAAGCCACCTAGACCGCCCATAACTTCGGGACGTGAGGTACGCTTAGCGACAGATTTGATACGATCGACTAACGCGTCGCCCGCTTCAATGTCGACACCTGCATCTTTGTAGCTTAAACCAGTATTTGGGGTAGAAGTTGAGTTGCTCATAATGAAGTCTCCGCATTCGCGGTGGCGATTATAACCTGAATATATAAAACTCTTATGGTATTTCTGATCTAAAATGCTATCTTTATTGAAATATTTTAATTTTTAGAATGATTAATAGAGAAAAGGCGAAACTTTATGGTAGATCGCACATTGCGTCGCGTGTTTATCCTAGCTGGGATAGCTTTATTGTTATGGACTTTATACTTATTAAAACCCGTTGTAATTCCATTTGTTGCAGCACTTTTAGTGGCTTATCTATTTAGCCCGCTGGTGGATAAATTGCATGATGTGGGTCTGCCGCGTTGGCTTTCTATTAGTATTGTTTTTATCGGAATCGGAATTGTACTGACCTTGGCCATCTGGTATTTAGTGCCACTGATCTGGCAACAGTTGATGTATGCACGTGACAATATACCCGCGATCATTGGATGGATTAATTCGACCTTTTTACCATGGTTGTCCAATACCTTTAATGTCGTTGAAATGGAAATTGATACCAATCAGATTTCTGATGTGGTCATGAATTATGTACAAACCAATTATAGCGCAGACAGTATTCAGGCATTCTTGTTACGCCTTGCTCAATCCGGAATTAATTTTCTCCAGATTGGCGGTACGATTGTCTTAATTCCCATCATTGCCTTCTATTTCCTGCTGGATTGGGATCGTATGCTGGGGAGTTTGCGCCGCCTGATTCCACGTCCTTATGAAAAAAGTACACTAAAAATTGTGGGCGAATGTCATAGCGTGCTGGGTGCTTTTGTTAAAGGGCAGTTTCTGGTCATGATCTTGCTGGGAATTGTCTATGCGGTGGGCTTGCAACTGATTGGTCTTGAAGTTGGATTGATTATTGGTATGGTGGCAGGTCTGGCCAGTATTATTCCTTATCTGGGCTTTGCAGTCGGTATTATTGCAGCGGTGATTGCGACCTTATTGCAATTTGGGATTGACTGGTGGCAACTGGTATTGGTCGGCATTGTGTTTATGGTCGGACAGGCAGTTGAAGGTTATATTCTGCAACCATTCTTGCTGGGCGATAAAATTGGTCTTTCTCCTGTTGCCGTAGTATTTGCCGTATTGGCAGGTGCACAGCTGGCAGGCTTCCTGGGAATGCTGATTGCATTACCGGTGGCAGCCGTGATTGTGGTACTACTGCGGCATGTACGCGAGTACTATGAACACACAACATTTTATGGCGATCGGGCCATTGTGATGCAAGATGCCTCTACCGGTTCAATCAATATCGAAACAGCAGACTTAGATGTTGATATTGAAATGAAAAAGCCAGAGAAAAAACCGCTGCAAGCAGAGGAGAACTCAAGTAAAATTCATGATCCCCATGGTAAAGACTCATAAGGCCAAAAAATCATATGCGTCAATTGCAGTTAGATATAGAACCTCAGCTCGATGCCCGAATCAGTGATTTTTCAGGGCCGGGTTGGGGGCATGTGATTGATGCAGTGCGTCAACTACATGCAGGCTTAATCAGCCGTTTTTATGTCTATGGTGGGGCGGGTACAGGGAAAAGTCATTTATTGTCTGCTATCTGTGACTCTTATCTTGAAGTAGGGAAATCTGCGATTCAGGTATCTTTACTTGAGCTTCTAGATGCACCGACCGAGGCGATTACCTCGCTGGATCGTTTTGATCTGGTCGCACTCGATGATATTGAAGCGATTAGTGGTGTGCCGCATTGGCAGCGCGCAGTCTTTCATCTGATTAATTATAATAATGAAGGCGGCGGACAGTTGGTATTTTCTTCACGCTTTGCGCCGATTGAACTTAAGCTTGAGCTGCCAGATCTACAGTCACGCTTAACACAAGCGGTGAGTACCCGTGTGCCGAGTGGTAGTCTTTATGCTGATCGTTATGCGCTGGTTTCATCCGTACTGGATCGTCGGGGGATTCATTTAGATCCTCAAATTTTTGACTATTTACTGAGTCATGGGCCACATCAAACTTCGGTACTTCTTCAGAGATTAGAGCAAATTATTCAACTGCTTAAGGGAGAAAAACTGAAGGTCAGCAATGCCAATCTGCGACAGATTTATGCCTTGATTGACGAATATCGGTAAATCATAAAAATTCTTGAGTAATTACTCAGTCTATGCCACAGTAAGGCAAAATAATTCACAGTTGCAAGGATTCTGCAACTTTAGAAGAAAAAGAAAGAAATAAAAATTAAGGAGAAGGTTATGCTCAAGAAGAGCATAGGCATGGCTTTGCTGTGTATGGCAGGGCAGGCGTATAGTGCAGATATTATTGTAACCACGACAGAAGATATTGAAAAAGATGACAAGGAATGTTCACTTCGAGAAGCCGTTGAATATATTAACCGGGGCTTAGCCAAAGAAGGTTTTATGGGATGTGGTGGAGAAAATTCATCCAGTACCATTATTTTAAAAGAAAAAAATACTTATGTGCTCAATAAGCATATAGCAATCAAAAAATCTCTAAGCATTCGGCCTGTAGCTGATAGCGATGAAGAATTCAGTACAACTGAAAAAACACTGGGTCTGCATAATGCCCATATTCAAATGCAAGGAACTGACAATCTATTTCGCCTTAACAGCACAGATACACTAGTTCAGCTTAACTTAAAAGAACTAGACCTCGAAGGCTGTGGCAAAGTCAGTTGTGCTGAACAAGGTGGTCTGATTCATAATAAAGGCCAAGTGGTGGTTGAATATAGCCGTTTATTTAATGGTGCAGCCAATTTGGGTGGGGCAATTTATAATACGGGACAATTTGGTCAGAACTTTCTCAGTCGTGTTGAAATTAAAAATAGCCTGATTGAAAATAACAAAGCACAACGAGGTGGCATTTTATATAGCGAGTTGCCCGCTTTCCTTATCAGGCAAAGTGTCCTTAAAAATAACCAGACCTTAAATAACTCGGCGGCCAATATTTATAGCGCCGGGCAGTTTGCTGACACAGAGAATCTTCAAAATATTAGTGCCGAAGTATTAAGTAGTACCCTATTAAAAAATAAGGGGACACTCATTAATGTCATGGACGGGATGGGATTAAATAACCTAACGATCGTTGATAATGCTGATACTGCTTTGCGTATGAATGCCCCGGCTGGCAGGGCGTATGTGGCAAATAGTATTATTTTAAGAAATGGTGCACAGGACTGCCAAATTGAAACCGGCGATAAAACCCTGATTCAAAACAATCTGCTGACTGTGTCCTGCGGTACAGGGGATGCTGTTGCTCCAAATGAGCTCTGGAATGGTACACAAATCTTAGCCGAAGCTTCAAATAAGAGTGAAGGTGTTTGTCAAACCTTGAGTGAAAATAGCACAGCCATACTTTGTCCATACAGCGTTGCTAAAGGGCAATTTCTTGGTTATATGCGTCCACGTATTTTATTAAGTCATAATCAGGTCAGCGACTCATCTATTGTAAATAGAGGTACAGCGCTTAATCTTGCAGCCCCGACAGTGGCATGTGAAGCTGCTGACCAGCGTGGTATCAACCGTTTAATGGATAATCTGTTCTGTGACCGTGGTGCGATTGAAATCACTGTGCCAACCTCAGGGAGTCTGGTTGGACAAGACCTGTTAAAAGGTGAAATTGCCAAATTTTCAATTGAATCCTTTTTGGGTGATAGTGATTTAATTCCAAAAGAACAATGCAATGTCATAGTTGGTCAACAGCCGACAGGTGAGCCTTGGCAAGATGGATGTTTGAAAGTTGTGCAAACTAAAACAGAGTCCAAAGGTAAAACACGTATCGATATTCATGGCAATGTGGTGTATACCCCAGATTCGACTTGGCATGGGGCAGATATCTTCGAGCTGCAAGTGGTAACCACATCCACGCGATTTAATAAAAGTAAACCTTATCTGACCATTACCACTCAAATCATGCAGGAGCCAAAAAATGAAATGGAAGACAAATCAGTCAAAACTTCAGGTGGTGCATGGGGCTTTGGTGGGCTACTGATTTTAATTGGGTTAATGGGTTTGCGCCGTGAATTAAAAGATTAAGGAAAAATCATGAAAAATTATAAAAAAGGACTGCTTGCGGCCATGATTTTATCTGCCATGAGTTTGATGGCAGCCGAAGATAAAACCATCTATGTCACCACTTTGGTGGATGAAGACGGAGAGAACAGTAATGCCTGCTCTTTGCGAGAAGCGATTAAAACTGCAAAACTAGATAAATCCTATGGCGGATGTAACGTCGGCCGTACGCTTCGGCTGGATGGTTCAGCCCCAGACGTGATTCAGCTTGAAGCGGGTGAATACAAATTAGACAGCGAACTTGTCATTGAGTCCGCGCTCAAAATTTATGGAAAAACGCCCTTTAGTTATACCAGTCGTAGTCCGATTACGAATTTATACCCAACCCGTGATGCTTTAAAAACCACGATTTCAGGTCAGGGAAAAACCCGTCTCTTTAACAGTATGGCCAGTCAATCCAGTCTGGAAGTCTATCATCTCATCTTAAAAGATGGTTATGCGGCAAAAAATACACAGGATAAGGGCAATGGCGGTACCTTTTATGTCGCGGGCCCCTTAAGCATTAATAGCAGTGAAATCGTAAATTCTCGGGCAGATGCAGAAGGGGGGGCTATTTATACGGTGGCGATGAATACCGAAAGGAGTGTGATCATCCAGGATTCGCTGCTTCACCAAAATAAGGCAAGTTCATATGGTAGTGTGCTGGCTATGGATTGCCAGGGGAATTTAGGGACGACTCAAACCAATGTAAAAGTTAGTTCTAGTAGTATTGTTAAAAATGGGTCAGAAAATACGGCCAGCATTCTTGATTTTTGTGGTTATGCAACCGTAGAGTTGAATAATTCTACCATTGCCAAAAATACTGCGAGTCAGACAGGGCATATTTTGCGTATGACCAATCAAGCCAATCGCCCTCTCAGTGCCTTTTCCAGTTTAACTGCCTTAAGTAATACTATTGTTGAGAATGCAGCTCAATCTACTTTATTTTATGACAAAACAGGTTCTAAATATTTCTATTTTAATGTTTTAGCATTTAATCAGGGCTTATCTTGTGAATATGCCTTAAATCAGGGGAATCCGACTAAGGAGCAAAGCGTCGTATTTACTACTGTTAAAAATGCCATACAAACCACTGGACTATCACGTTGTGTATTGCCAGAGTTAGATGCGGATGAAACTTCAAACAATCTTGACGTTTCTAACAGCACGATAAACAACTTATTAACAGCTTATATTGAGCCTGCAATTGATAACCGTTTTCTAGGCATGTATTACCCACGTGATAATGGAACAGCTACAGATTTGGTAGATGTGGGGGTAAGTGGCTGTGCTGAACAGGATCAACGTGGCATTGATCGGGTGGTGGGATCTACTCTTACCTTAAATCCAGATGCAAAAAATAGCTGTGAAATCGGTTCAATCGAAATCCGACGTCTGACCGCAGCAGATATCACAGATCTGAAAAATAGCAGCTTGGTCGATTTGAATAATTTTTATCAGGACAATATAACTGACATCAAAAGTATTATTGCAAATAAGAATACGCCAGCAGAGGAAATACCTGGTTTAAAGGAAGAGTTAAAAGAATACGAAGATTTACTTAAATATACCAAGCAATATCAGCAATACCGTGCAATTTATGTCAATCCCTTTGTGCTGGTCATGCCTCAGGAAACCTTGATGGGCAATACGGTTCAAACCAAAGTCTTGAATGCACAAAATTATGATATTAGTGTTAAGTCTTTAGGAGTAGGTGAGTTAATTGGTACCGGTAGTTCGACCAGTGTGAAGGGTGATCCGAATGACCCCAATCTTAAGTGTGAATGGAAGCCTGATCTCAACCGGATCATGATGTATCGTACCGATGGGAAAATGACCAAGGCAACAGATATGGAATTCTGTAGCTATACTCTCAAAGATAAGGCCACGGGGATCAGCAGTGCTGGAATTTTAAAAGCAGCTTTTAACAATATTGCACCGATTGCCAAGAGTGATGAATATTGGATTAGCCCAGAGAATAATCTGACAGTGGCTGTGAATCCACTTGAAAATGATAGTGATGATGGTGATGGGCCTCTACCTTCAGGAAAGTCGGCTTTTTATCAGGATAAAGAGGGAAAAGAGATTCCAATTCGTATTGTGAAGATTCCTGCCGGAGTTTCTCTTAATGCAGAGCGACAAGGCCCTTGTCCTGATACTTATCAGCGCGAGACCTGCTATGGTGGAAAGCTGACATTTAGTGTGAGAAATAACTTAAGTCAGGCAGATTACAGCATGCAGTATACGATTTTTGATGCAGATGAAAAAATGTCTGAAACAGCAACGATCCTGCTACGAAATACGGTAAAAAATGCCAATACGTCATCAAGTAGTGGTGGTTCATTCGGAATTTGGGGACTATTCGGATTATTTGGGCTGGTCGCTTATCGCCGTCTAAGAAAATAAAACCTAATTGGAAAATTCAAAAGCCTCCATTTGGAAGAATGCTGATCAGTTAAAGAGTTTAGAAATAGACACTTTAACTTTTTAGTGGTTCACGATGGAGTCTTAAGGTTTTAAATCAAATATTTGTCATATCATTTGTGACTTTGGTTTTGCCCAAATGAGAAGCGGAGTTTCACAAGGAAGGCATCTTGCGGAGTAATACACCTCATGCATCCAACAGTTGCGGATGACTTTTCCACCTGGCAAATATGATCATGAATTTAAAAAAGAAAATGCCAGTCAATTGCTTAACTGACTGGCATTATCCATTTGGAGGCTTTTTATATGAGTCGCTTAATGCGAGCTAGAGGGTGGTTGAGTCGTTTGCTGGTATTTGAGAATGTACTCTTCCCGAATGGCGAGTCGTTCTTCAGGTTTGGCATTTTGCATGCGTAAGCCAAGTTCTCGACGTTCCTGACTGCTCATCATTTGCCAAGTCTCACGCATTCTTTGTTTTTCAACCTCAGGAAGCTGGGTAAACCAGTCCATACGCTGCTGTAAGCTGACGCTCTGCTGTTCTGGAATTTCCTTGAGGGACTGATAGCGTTTAATAAGTGCCAACTGTTCGGAATCAGAAAGACTATCCCAGGTATCGGAAACCTGAGTATTCGCATCTTTAGAAAAGATCCAAAAACGTTCAAATCCTGCAAAACTGGTTTGCAGAAAACTGAATGCACAAAAAGCAATTGCCAATCTTTTAGCTGCCATGTGGAACTTTGTCCTCACCTAGAACCATTAGCATTTCTAAATCTTCAAGCATTTGTGGGGACAGTTTCGGTACTGACACCATTTGGGTTTGCGGCTCATTGTGGCTAGAAATATTGGGTAATACCACAACACCTGCAATTGCTGCTGCCAAGGCAAAACCTGACATTTTTAAAAATGCAAAACGTGAATGTTTAGAATCCTGAATTTCTTCAAGAACATGGTGCATGACAACAGGTTTGTGTTTATGTTGTTGTGCCAGTCCATCGAGTTTGGAAGTTACTTGTTTTAAGAAATCATCTTGATTCATTCGGATGACCCTCCCAGATATGGATTTAAATGTGCCAAAGAGGCACGTAAGCCTTGAATAGCACGGTGATAATGAGTTTTTACACTGCCTTCTGAGCAGTCCATAATTTGTGCGGTGGTATGCGTATCAAATCCTTCCCAAGCTCTCAGCATAAATGCCTGCTGCTGACGTACAGGTAGTTTGGCAATGGCTTCCTGGATTTCTTCAGCTGTCACTGCCTGATCCAGAAAGTCCAAAGGCGTCGGTGTAGCTTCGTCCACGATATCCTCAAGTTCAATTTCGTCATCATCCAGACTGACTTTCTTAAAAAATGAAAACATCTGACCACGCCGTGCTTCTTTACGACGCCAATCCTGTAATTTGTTGTTCAGAATTGTATAAAATAGGGGATACCATTCTTCAGTACTTTTTTCCGCATAGGATTTATGTAAGGAAATGAAAGCTTCCTGAACCAGATCCATGGCAATACCATGATGACCTTGAGTTGCACTTTCCATCATCACCAAGGCGCGTCCAGTCACATCTTGCATAAAATTCTTCAGACGTGCTTCAGCCGTACTCTTCAGAATACTTACATCGTGTGATTGCAACTGTTTTGGTGCTAAATCCATAGAGATGGAAAATCCTGTCATTGGACACCCACCATGATTCCCAAGTTCATAATCATATAACGTTGGGAATTATGGTTTGGTTGACAATTAAGTTTATTATTTTTGTAGTGTAATCTATTTTATAAACGGACAGGGCCGAATTAAAACACTGTAACCTAAATCCCTAATTAGATACGTTGACGTACCATTTCAAAGAAACAGATCGATCCTGCAATCGCAACATTTAAGGATTCCTGACCACCCGGCTGCGGAATACTGACAGCTTCTGCGTGTTGCATTGCATAATCAGAAACGCCTTGACCTTCATTGCCCAAGATCCATACGCAAGGTTTACCTAAATCTTTTGAGTACAGACTTTCGGCACGATGTGAGCTGGTGACGTATACAGGAATTTGAAATTGCTCAAGAATTTGTTCAAGTGCAATATTTTCAAAAGTTTGCAGCGTGAAGTGCGCACCCATACCGGCACGTAATACTCGTGGTGACCAAAGTGAGGCAGAACCTTTGGTGCAGACAATCTGTTCAATACCGGCTGCTGCTGCAGAGCGAAGCAGGGTACCAACATTACCCGGATCCTGTACATTTTCCAGAATTAAAGTGTCGGCTTTAAAATCCAGTGCATAATTTGCTGTCGGTAAAGTGACCACAGCTAAACAGGCTAAAGACGTTCCTAAGGTGCTTAAATCTTTGTATAAAGATTCGCTTAGAACAAAGACCATCCCTGTGTATTTTGCGAGAATTTTCTCGAAATCAGGATGCGAAAGTGCATGTTCAGTGGTAAAAATCGAATCAATTTTACGGTTTTCATGCAGCCAGGCGAGAGACAGATGCGTGCCTTCCAGCACAGTTTGCCCCTGTTTTTTACGATAGGTGTTTTGTTCAATCAAACCACGTAAGTGTTTAATTTTTGGATTGTCTTTTGAATCAAGAAAAAAAGTTGGCATGGGAGATATAATCCACGGTAGCCGATTCAATATCGGCTACCGCTATAAAAAATTAGTTATGATAGCTGGTCACAAGATCAACTTCGTTTTTAGAACCGATAATCACTGGCACACGTTGATGTAGATCAGTTGGTTCGATCTCCAGAATACGGACACGGCCTGTGGTGGATGCGCCGCCAGCCTGCTCCATGAGCATACTCATTGGGTTGGCTTCATACATTAAACGCAGACGACCAGCTTTAGCCGGATCTTTAAAGTCGTATGGATACATGAAGATACCGCTACGACAAAGAATACGGTGAATATCGCCCACCATACAGGCAACCCAGCGCATATTGAAATCTTTTTCACGAGGACCGGTTTTGCCTGCTAATAATTCATCGATATAACGTTGTACTGGTGCTTCCCAGTGGCGTTGATTCGAGGCATTGATCGCATATTCTTTGGTATCTGCAGCGACTTGAATCGCTTCAGAAGTTAGCAGGAATTCTTGAGTTTCCGGGTCAAAGGTAAAGAACACTACGCCTGCACCGACAGTCAATGCCATCATGGTCGATGGACCATACAGTACATAACCTGCAGCCACTTGATCGACACCGGCTTGCATAAAGTCTTCGGCCTGAGTCACGGCATTTTTCGCAGGAAGAATCGAGAAAATGGTACCGACACACATATTGATGTCGATATTACTTGAACCATCGAGTGGATCGAACAAGACCAGAAATTGACCATTTTCTTGTGCAGGGGTGAATTCATCTAGTTCTTCTGAGGCCAAACCACCGACATTCGGGTGTTGCTGTAAAGCATCAATCAGATAATCATTGGAAATGACATCCAGTTTCTTTTGCTCTTCGCCTTGAACATTTTCATGCTGTGCACTTCCCAATACATCCGCTAAAGCACCTTTTTGCAGCAACAGATCGATGTCCTTGCAAGTGTTTGCAATCGTTTCAATAACTTGTGCAAGTTCAGGTGTGAGATTCCCGCTTTGTTGCTGTAAAAACTGGGATAGGGTGCGGTATGACATAAGGGAAAACTCCAAGACTTAAATCGGGAAAAAATGATCAAAACGATATGCGGCTATATTTTAGATGAGAACGTACTAAAAGAAAAATTAAACTGGATTATTTGTATCGATTTTGCCCTTGCAACTCCTGTGGAAAGTGCTATGTTGAAGGCAAGGGAAAATTGAGAATCGGAGCACAGATATGACAACATTAAAGTTTGATGCGACTCCAACGCCAAGTGAAGGCATTACTTTAGATGATATCTCTGAAGACAAGATGAAAGAAGCCTGGCGGGATTATGAAGCAAAACCAGAGTACAAACAATTCAATAAACACGACCTGATTGAATCGATGCAAGCAGTTGAACCAGGCCAGACCGTAGAATAAACAGATTTGTTCATTCAACCCAATAAAAAGCACTCAATCATGAGTGCTTTTTATTTGATACGCTAGCATTGAAAATTATTTCAACAATGGTGGTACCGCTTCATAATTAATTTCAACACGGCGGTTTTCTTTCCAGGCATTTTCATCATGACCTGGATTGATTGGCATTTCCTTACCATAGCTGACGGCTTCTAATTGAGCAGTATTTACACCAGTGGTCACCAGGAAGCTTTCAACAGCTTTGGCACGACGCTCACCAAGCGCCATGTTGTATTCACGGGTACCACGTTCATCGGTGTGACCGGTGAGTGCGACACGTGAGTTGGCATTGGCCATCAGGAATTGTGCATGTGCTTGTAGTGTACGAAGATCTTCATTGCTGAGTTCAGTACTGTCATAGTCAAAATGTACGACACGTTTTGCCAAGAAAGCCTTGTTTTCTGCAGTAACACCCTTTGCAGAGGCACCCGCCATGTTTTGTGCATTTAATGCAGCATCTTCACTCAGACCTTGCGTATCCACTGTGGTTGAGCTGGTTGTATCTAAACCACCGGTTTGAACTTCAGCGGCAGGTTTACGGCTCGCACAACCTGTCATGACGACAGCTGCTGCTAAAAGTGGTAAGGCAAATAATTTTACTTTGTTCATCTTCATCTCCATGAAGTTTGATTATGGGGTAAAAGGTTTATACAGATACCAATGTTATTTTGGTGCCCAAGCCGGTTCACGGACTTCGCCCGTTTCACTTGGCAAGTTCATACGGAAACGACCATCTAGTGACATGATCGACAGAAGTCCGCGCGCGCCTTCACGTGTGGCATACACCACCATCTGGCCATTTGGCGAGAAACTTGGTGATTCGTCTAGAGTTGTTGGCGTCAGAATATTATTTACACCAGAGTTCATGTCTTGAACGGCAACCCGATAGTTACTGCCGCTTGGACGATGAACCAATGCAAGTTTTTTGCCATCTGCGCTCAGCGTACCACGTGCATTAAATGCACCACGGAAGGTCAGACGTTTATTGCTACTTGAAGCGAGATCATGGCGATAAATCTGTGGAGATCCACCACGATCAGAAGTAAAGATAAAGGATTTTCCATCTGGAGCATAACGTGCTTCGGTATCGATCGCACTGTCATTGGTCATACGTTGTAATTGACGTGTTTCCAGATTCATCTGATAGATTTCCGGATTGCCATGCATGGATGCAGTAAACAGCATGCTCTTGCCATCTGGAGAGAAACTTGGTGCGCCATTTAAGCCACGGAAACTGGCCAGTTTTTCGCGTTGTCCTGTGGCCAGATCCTGTACATAAATTGCCGGACGTTTGGTTTCAAACGAGACATAAGCAATTTTTTTGGCATCCGGTGTCCAGGCTGGAGAAAGAATCGGATCACGCGAAGTCAAAATTGTTTTTGGCTGTTCGCCATCGGTATCAGCAATTTGCAAGGTATAACGTTGTTCTGGTGTTGCTGGATTACGCAGTACATAAGCAATACGTCCAGTAAAATCACCTGGAATGCCAGTTAATGCCTGATAGATGGCATCACTGATCATATGCGCTGCCTGACGGGTACGTGAGGCTGGAACAGTTAGTAATTCATTTAATAGATATTGTTTTTTTTCGATATCGTATAACTGATACTGGATTTCAAAAGAACCATCCGCTGTGGTTTTTGATGAACCGGTCACGACATAGGGAACGCCAGCGGATGCCCAAGCTTCTGCATTCGGGTTATTTAATGTGGCAGTCGCAGGCAGGTTTTTTGAAGCACTGGTAAATCTGCCTGAACGATTCAAGTCATTTTCAACAATAGGATAGATGCTCTGATCCTGACTGAATGGCACAATGGCGATTTTAGGTGCTGCCTCAGGTGCCTTGGTAATTTCCAGATGCAACTGGGCATAGGACTGAGTTGCCAAGACAGAACTTAAAGCGCCAATGATTGCGAGGCAGAGTAGGTGTTTGCGAGTCTTTTCCATCATTCGTTATTTACTCAAATCAACGGATTTATTGTATAGGTAGCTTGGGCTACATCATCGCATGGATTTAATAGAATAAAACCAGGATTTTATGACCAAACTGTTATGACACTGTGAAAAATGAATATTATTTAATCATATTAAAGTGAAGTTTAGCTGAAAAAATCAAAGCCATCACCTCAATAATGTGTGATGGCTTGGTTTTTATTGTGCGGTAAAGGTTGATGTAAAACTTCGTGCTTCTCGGCGTGCATCTGGATCTGAAGGCATCGGATAAGGCGCAGCAGCCCGCACCGCAGCTTCGACACTGGCTTTCATGTCTGCATCACTTGAGTTCACGATGACAGAAACCACACCGCCATTGTCATTCAAGGTCACACGAGCAGTAGCGCGCTGACCTGACGATCCCACTGGGGTATCCCAAGCACGTTTAATTTTATTTTCGAAATCACGTTTTGCAGTAGACGCAATCCGTTTTGATTCCGCTTTTTTCTGAGCAGCTTCTTCAGCGGCCTGTTTGGCTGCTGAAGCCTTGGCATCTGCCTCTGCTTTGGCTTTTGCATCGGCATCTGCCTTACGTTTTGCATCCGCGTCTGCTTTTGCCTTTGCAGCAGCATCGTTTTTGGCTTTTGCATCGGCATCCGCCTTACGTTTTGCATCCGCCTCAGCTTTTGCTTTAGCTGCCGCCTCTGCTTTGGCCTTTGCCGCAGCATCGTTTTTGGCTTTTGCATCGGCATCCGCCTTGCGTTTTGCATCCGCCTCTGCTTTGGCTTTTGCATCCGCATCAGCTTTACGTTTCGCCTCCGCATCTGCCTTACGTTTTGCATCCGCCTCAGCTTTGGCTTTTGCATCGGTATCAGCTTTACGTTTCGCATCTGCCTCTGCTTTGGCTTTCGCAGCGGCATCGGCTTTTTGTTTGGCGGCCAAATCCGCTTTTTTCTGAGCATCTAATTTGGCTTTCTGTGCAGCGTCCGCTTTACGCTGTGCATTTGCTTCAGCCTGACGAGCAGCTTCGGCATTTGCCTTGGATTTTTGTGCTGCCTCCGCTTTCGCTCTGGCTGCTGCCTGTTCGGCAGCTTCGGCACGTTTCGCTGCTTCAGCAGCTTGTTGTACAGCCTTGGCTTGCGCTACCTCTTTGAGTTCCTGCTGGGCTTTTTGTGTATCCACTTTCGGTGCAGGCGGAGCAGCAGGTGTGGCAGGCGCCGCTGTCGGAATGACTGGCGCAGGCTCAGGACTAGGTTCAGCTGTTTGAGTAATTTCTTCTGCGACATTTTCATGTGCAGTTTCCTCAAACGGCGTTTCTTCTCGGGTGACCGGTTTGAGGTCCTCAGGTTTGATCAGGACCGTTTTAATCTGCTTCGGCGGTTCAGGTGGTTTACTCATGCCAAGATAAAGTAAACCCACCAAAGCCACGGCATGGATTCCTAAGGTGAATCCAATCGCGATGGCTTTTTTCTGAAATGGTGGCTTTTTATAATCTTTCATACATTATTCTAATGGCTGGGTCAGTAAACCGACCTGAGATAAACCGGCATCCTGCAGGCTGGACATCAAGGCCATGACATCGCCATAAGGACGGGTATTGTGGCCATTGATCACGACATTCAGCACTTTATTGTCATTTTGTGCCTGTGTTTGCGCTTCAACAAGGGCAGCAGTCAATTCATCCAGCGTGACTGGGCCAGTGGCCTGATTTTTATGTTCTAAATAATATGAACCATCTTCTTTCAAGGTGACAATGGTCGGTGCATCTTTAGATTCAATCGGTAGCCCATTGGCCTGAGGTAGGTCGACCTTGATGCCACTGGTGATCATGGGTGCAGTGACCATAAAGATCACCAGAAGCACCAGCATCACATCAATATAAGGTACGACATTCATGTCACTTTTCAGTGGCTTTTTAATACGCTGAAAGCGTCCTGAACCTTGAATCGCCATTAGTCTTTGTCCTGAGTTATGCCCACGGACTGACGTTGTAGCAGTGCCACCATTTCTTCGGCAAACAGGGCACGATCAGAGTAAACGGTTTCACCTTTGGCCGTGAAATGGTTAAAGGCCAACACTGCTGGAATAGCTGCGAACAGGCCAATGGCAGTTGCAATCAGGGCTTCAGCAATACCAGGTGCAACCGTCGCCAGCGTCACCTGATCGACATCTGCCAGGCCAATAAAAGCGTTCATGATGCCCCAGACGGTACCGAACAGACCAACATAAGGTGCAACCGAACCAATACTGGCCAAAGCACCGA
Organism: Acinetobacter sp. YH12105; assembly: GCF_013419095.1. Lineage (NCBI taxonomy): Bacteria > Pseudomonadati > Pseudomonadota > Gammaproteobacteria > Moraxellales > Moraxellaceae > Acinetobacter > Acinetobacter sp. YH12105. Next base: position 24,468 of record NZ_VPAU01000009.1, on the reverse strand, counting down.
GTCCTTGCTCCAGATGACCTTGATCACGGCTCAGGCCGACACGCAGAATACGCTCTGTTCCTTCAATGGACTGGGCAGTCGGTGCATGGCGTTTTTTCAGTTTCAGGAACTCACCCAGACCCTGATAGAAAATATCTTCAAGGCCAGTGCGTTTAGAGTTGAGCTGGGCATTGTTATACAGGGTATTCAGTTCAGCGCCAGACCAGAAGATTTTCTGGAAATGTTCATCATCGGCCTGGGCTTTTTTATAACTCATATAGAGTCTGGCAATCAGATACCAGCTATATATTGAGGCTAACAGAAGAGAAAGCATCACCAGTTGTACGACAGGGCTTGCTTGTAAAATAAGATCTGAAACTTGAAGAGATGATTCTAACTGAGTCGCCATAGTTGTTACGTGTGCCAATAAATTTTTTAGTCTTGTTCCAATTCTTTTTGAATTAGTTCGCGTATTTCATCCGGGAGTCGACGTGGTCGCATCTCTGCACTGATACATGCCAACTCAACCTCACCCGATGCAAGCATGATTTCACCACGATAAATATTTTGTTGCAATACAAATGATGAAGCTTTACATGAAATCACACGTGCAGTAACAGTAATTAAATCATCCATCAGGATGGGGCGCATATATTTGACATTAATTTTGTGTACCACAAAATTATATTCTGCCTGTTGCCAGTAATGACTGACTCCGGCAGCACGCAGCCATTCGGTACGGGTACGTTCCATATAGCGAATGTGGTTAGCATGGTAGACAATACCACCTAGATCAGTATCTTCAATATATACGCGGATATTGAATTCAAAATGATTCGCCATAGTTTTGTTCCATGCAGATGTTCGAAATTTTTGCTTGTTTTTTGGAGAGAGGAAAATCCTTGAATTTGCCGGATTCCTGTCCAAAGTCAAGCAATTTAGCGGGACAAAGTTTAGCATTTTGAGTTTTGAGACCAATGGCACAAGATGTCAAATCTGGCTAGAAATAGTCAAGAGGAAGCGCAGAGCACCTGATAGCTCATTTATAAAACAGCAGAAGATGATGAAATGCGCGAGCTCATCAACTCGCGCATTTTTATAGCAGGCAATTAACCTTTATTGTTCTGTTTCCAGTTGGCCTGAACCTGTTCAGCCACTTTTGGATAATCTAGAATAAAGCGCACATGACTTTCGACACCGGTTTTTAAGGTCGCATCATCGACAATGAAGTTCGGATTATGGTTTGGCGCGGCTTTAGCCGGATCTTGATCGGCCGGCGTGGCGCCGACAAAGACAAACAGGGATGGCATGAGCTGGCCATAGTAAGCAAAGTCTTCACTCGCACTGGCATTATTATCCAAGACATGCAATTTATCTTCACCGTGGACTTTGGTCAGGGTCGGTTGCATCAGCTTGGTCAAAGTTTTGTCATTGGTGGTGACCGGGGCATAAGGCGCAATTTCGACTTTCACCTTGACATCGTTGGCTGCTGCATTGTGTTCTAGCATCTTCGGTAAGTCTTTTAAAATGCCTTGACGAACGTCTTCACTATTGGAGCGAATAGTCCCGACCATATTGACCTGATCTGGAATCACGTTACCGGTGGTACCACCCTGAATGCTACCAATACTGACCACGCCCATTCCTTTGGTCAGATCCGCTTTACGGCTGATCAAACTTTGCAGATTGGTGACCATCTGGGCAGAGGCATAAATTGGATCTTTTCCTGCCCAAGGCATCGAACCATGAACCTGACTTCCATTGACCTGGATACGTAAATGATCGGCACTGTTTAAAATGGCACCATCTTTGTAGAAGATATTGCCACTTGGCATACCGGCCATGACATGCATACCGAAAATGACTTCAGGTTTTGGATTTTTCAGGGCGCCGTCCGCAATCATTTTACGTGAACCAATCTGATCGCCTTGGGTAAAGTTATCAATATCTGCACCACCTTCTTCGGCTGGCTGGAACACAAATACCACCGTTCCTGCAATTTTATCTTTGTTGGCGGCCAGAACTTTGGCTGCACCCAGTAACATGGCGGTATGCGCATCATGACCACAGGCATGCATCACATAAGATTCTTTGCCCTGATAAATGGCTTTTTGTTTGCTGGCGAATGATACCGGTGCAGTTTCCTTAATTGGTAATGCATCCATATCTGCACGCAATGCCATGACCGGGCCGGGTTTACCACCTTTTAGTACACCGATCACACCCGTTTTGGCATAACCTTTTCGTACTTCAATCCCATAGGATTTTAATTCTTTTTGAACCAGTTCCGAGGTTTTAAATTCCATATTCCCCAGCTCAGGATATTGATGAATATGCTGGCGTAATTTTATGGTGTGCGCTTCAGCCGTTTGTACAGAATCATCAATCCAGTCGGCCAGACTGAGTTGGCTACAGAAAAGAAGAGGAAGACAAAGGGAAATCTGCTTATACATATTCATACTTGGGGGAGAACCTTAAGAAATTGAAATGGTTAAAGTGATTCTCTAGGATTGCATATTGATTTAAATTTGACCAAAACTCTCTAAGTATTGTGATAATACCTTTAAGGTATATTGCTTGTTAGACCTTGTTCTAAAAGAGCTTTATGAATGCTTTTACATTGTAAAATTATGTACCCTTATTTATTTTCTATATGTTAAAGGTATCAAAATTATCAATAAGACAAAATAAAAACAAATATCAAAAATAGATCAGGACAAGATTCCGCGACAATCATTAACGCAACCTTTGGGCGAAAATGATGAGTTCTAGATTACTCCAGGTTTAGATGAAGACCTTGATGAAGCCATGCGTAAGTCTACGCGTGAAGCAATCCGTTTTTTGGTCAATGAATACGGAATTTCAGAAGAAATTGCTTATACATACTTAAGTGTTGCAACGGATTTTGAAGTATCGCAAGTGGTAGATAAAACCAAAGGTATTCACGCGATGATTCGTAAAGCGGACTTTTAGGAGTTTAAGAAAAAAGAGAAGTAATTTTTTTATTTAGTTTTTTGTTTTGTGCTTTTGCCAACTGATTTAGACATGTCAGTTGGCTTTTTCTTTTGTAATGGTTTGAAAATTTTTAGAATATCAATAATAAAAATTTATTGAAATGAAATGGGGAAATTGTGGCAGAGCAGAATAATAATGCAGTGATGATTCAATTGCCATGGACAGTGCCACAGCAACCTTTTGATCAAACGGCAAGTGTTGTAGAGAATCCAAATAGAAAGATGGAGCTTGATCTCAATCATTCGACAGATACGACAGCAATTTCACCATTTACTTTATCTGTCATTATTGCGCTTATTTTAGGTAGTTTCGCAACTTGGCTTGCTTATTGGTATGGATGTAAGAGTTTTCAACTCACAGAACTATCTTTTAAAGTAGTAAGTGAAGATATTAAAGAAGCAGCAGAATCTCATAGAAATATGACTAAACAACTTATAGAAAGTCAAGAAAAGTTAAAAAGAGTTGAATTACAAGAAGAATTTTATAGAGGTTGGAAACTTAAGTTAATAGACGATCTTGCTGTATTGAAACCATTAGTGCATAAATACATTACATTGTTAGGCTCTGTAGCTTTAGTACTAAATGATGTGAAAGACTGGTTCAAAAATAATGAATACGAAGATATGCGTTCAGAATTAAAGAGTTTAGAAGATGATATATTCCCTTTAATAGCTCGTATTAGTACTCATTTAAAAATGTTAGTAGAGGAAGATCATGAATTAGTATCTGAATGGGACGAATTTGAGCGTTATCTCACTCAGCTACAAATCATGTGTATTACCGCGGTAATTGATAAAGAAGGTATTGCTGATAGTTTCAAAGCTCTAAACATTGTAGTAGATTCTCTTATTCAAAATTTGAAATCTATATTCAATAAAAAAGCAGCCTAAGCTGCTTTTTGAATCACTTTTCTTTTGGCTCAGGTGGTGTCAACCCAAACTGTAAATAGGCCATATTGGTGGTAATACGGCCACGTGCAGTACGCATGACATAACCTTGCTGAATCAAATATGGTTCAATCACATCTTCCAGCGTACCAGAATCTTCTGCCATGGCAGCAGCCAACGCTTCAACACCAGCAGGGCCACCATCAAAACGTTCTAATAACATCGATAGATAACGGCGGTCTAAAGTATCTAAACCATCTTTATCGACTTTGAGCATGTCCAAAGCACGTTGTGCCATATCCTGATTAATTTCACCAGTGCCTTTGACCTGAGCATAGTCACGTACACGACGCAATAAGCGGTTGGCAATACGTGGTGTGCCTCGTGAACGACGGGCAATTTCTTTTGCGCCATCACCAGTCATGGGTACATCCATCAAATTGGCTGAACGTTTGACAATGTGGGTCAAATCTTCAACTGAATAAAATTCTAAACGCTGTACGATGCCGAAACGGTCACGCAAAGGAGAGGTAAGCAGACCTGCACGTGTGGTTGCTGCAACCAGGGTAAAGGGTGGCAAATCCAGTTTGATTGATCGTGCAGCAGGCCCTTCGCCAATCATGATGTCGAGCTGGTAGTCTTCCATCGCTGGATAGAGAATTTCTTCAATCACGGGTGAAAGACGATGGATCTCATCAATGAACAGGACATCACCTTCTTCCAGATTGGTCAGCATGGCGGCCAAATCACCGGCACGTTCTAGCACCGGACCTGAAGTCGACTTAAGATTACCGCCCATTTCGCGGGCAATAATATTCGCCAGCGTGGTTTTACCCAGGCCGGGCGGGCCAAAAATCAATGTATGATCCAGCGCTTCTTCACGGCCACGGGCGGCACCAATAAAGATTTCCATTTGCTCTCGAACCACCGGCTGACCAATATAGTCATCGAGTGAGGTTGGACGGATGGCACGATCAAAATGATCTTCTGGTTTTTCAGAACCACTGATGAGACGGTCTTGCATATCTTTTGAGTTAATCTCTATGGTTTATTTGAGGTGAATAAAGTCATAGCCTCAAAATGCTTTAACAATTCGTATGCCATTGTGCAGGCATGCTCTTACTTTTGACAGGGCAAAAGTAACAAAACCCTTTGCAAAAATAATGGCACATCCTATGCCATATTTCTGCGGCAGCATCCATGCTGCCTTCTCATCTTCATTTTGCAGCGAATATTTAAATCAGTATTAACGATTCATCGACTTTAATGCAGCGCGGATAATGTCGCTGGCTTCAGTGTAATCTGCTTTAACCGCATTAATCAGTTTTTGTGCTTCAGCAGGTTTATAACCCAAAGACTGTAATGCAGCTTCTGCTTCAGCCACGGCTGAATTGCCCATAAACTGAATCTGTGGTGTAGTTGAATTGCTTGGCACAGCACCTGAAGCCATGGCTTTAAAGCGGTCACGTAATTCAATCATTAAACGTTCAGCGGTTTTTTTACCGACACCGGGAACTTTGACCAAGGTATTCACATCTTCATTTTCAACGGTATGAATCAGCATTTCCACACTTAAAGTTGAAAGAATACCCAAGGCCATTTTGGGGCCAACGCCGTTGACTTTTAACAGGGTGCGGAAAATGGTTTTTTCCTGAGCATTGATAAAGCCATACAGCAACTGTGCATCTTCACGCACGGCCAGATGGGTCCAGAGTGTGACTTGTTGTCCTTTTTGCAGCTGGCAGAAAGTCGTCAGCGGCGTATCAATTTCATAACCGACGCCATTTACATTTAACAGTACGGTGGGTGCTTCTAAAGCCAGTACTTCACCAATCAGACATCCAATCATCTTTTATCATCACTAAATTCAGTTTTGCTGCATAGTAGTCAGCATTTTCCGGAAAGGCAAAATCTGCCGCTGTAAAATAGATGATTTTATTACAATCATCCTCCCATACAGCAGAATATTTTATAACAATCCGGCTTTATTGCCTTGTAATTCCTGCGACAGGTTATAAGCCTGATGATCAGAAAATTTCGAAACAATATCCAGCACCTGCATGATATTGTCATAATGGCTGGCGCTAAAATTCGCCCCTGAACGTTGCAGAATCGACATCAAGCGCTGTTCTTTAAAACTCAGGTTTTTATGCGGCGTTGTTAAGGGAATAAAGGCATCCAGAATATTTTGCAAACATTGATGCGCGATAATTTCCAGTCCTGCTTTTTGCGGATGCTCAAAAATTTTATCCCGTGCCAGTTCTTTGGCGCGATTAATCCCGATTTCAATGTCCGCAGTACAATATTGCAATAAAGTACCTTGTAACTGACCCGATAAAATCTGGTCATGATGACGGGCAAAAGCCGTTGTCACTTCATCGACCAGACGTTTCATGACCCGACCACGCAAGGCGGCAATTTTTTGCTGCCAGGTGGTATTGCTCATGGCGATTTCAGAAGGAATACCATAATCACCGAGCAGATTTAAAAAGACCGGCTCAACTTCGTCATAACTGAGCATATTCAGGCTAATACCATCTTCAAGGTCAATCAGGGCATAACAGATATCATCAGCCGCTTCGAGCAGATAGGTCAGTGGATGACGGCAGTAATGATATTCAGCTAACTGAATCAGTCCGAGTTGTTCTACAATCTGCTTTAAAATCTCTTTCTCGGCCTGATAGCAGCCAAACTTGGCCCGATTGCTGGCAGGTAAATCGACTTGAGATGCCATGGTTTTTGACAGCCACGGATATTTTAAATAAGCCCCTAACGTGGCATAAGTCAAACGCATGCCGCCATCATTGGGGTGGTAATCGATTTTGGTCAACAGGCGTAGACCTTGGGCATTGCCTTCAAACTGACGTACATCGGCTTCTTGTTCAGGACTGAGATCTTTTAAAAAATCGGTATGCGATGCATCGTCGAACCATTCTCGAATGGCATATTCACCGGCATGGCCAAAAGGGGGATTACCAATATCATGTGCCAGACAGGCAGCCTGAATAATGGCACCGACATCGGCCGGGGAAATCCAGGGCGGTAACTGATCTTTTATTTTCTCTGCGGCCAGCATCCCGAGTGAACGCCCAATACAGGACACTTCAAGTGAATGTGTGAGTCGTGTATGAATACCATCGTGCTGGGTTAAAGGGTGAACCTGAGTTTTACGGTTCAGCTGGCGGAAACTTTGTGAAAAAATAATACGGTCATAATCTTTGTGGAACGGGCTACGTGCCAGTTCAGTACTTTGCTTTTTACTACCAATCCGAACTGTCGAAAGCAGCTCTAACCAACGCATTTGAGTCATTTATCATTATTCAATTCTTTGCTAAGTGCATCATGCCAAAAAAGTAGCAACAGCACTAGAGTGCTGCGACATGAATTGTCGGAACAAACAAAACCCTGTGGAAATTTCAGCTGAACAATCGCTATAAAAAAACAGGTCATATTGACCTGTTTTTATCTCATGATAGAAGTGGACTAAAGCAAATCTTCACCACTGATCTTGGCTTCCTGGATGTCTTTATAGACCCCCATGCAAATGACGAACAAAATCATCGTCGCCACCAATGGCCAAAAAAGTACATATAGGGTCATAAATTGACTACTCATCTGAAATCTCCTTATTTACTTTTCTCAGATACCTGGTGAAATTCAATCACCATCTTATTGATTTGTTTAAAATCAAATCGTTCTTTGCTATTCATTAAAGTCAGTACGGTACAGACAATGGCGCTGCTGCCGTAGGCGGTCAGGGAACTCAATAGCGTGCCATAATCACGCAGGAAGCCGATGGTCCATGGAAGGAAGCCGATACTGGCCAGAATACCGACCACCAGGCCGACTTTCTTGCCAAAGAAGCCAAAGCTCATCAGACCCAGTACCACACCAATACCGATGGTGGCCATAAGCTCAAAACTGAGTGCGATCAGACCCTGAATTGGCAGCCATTCAAATCGAACCACCAGAAAGCTTAAAAATGCGATACCGACAGACCAGTTAAAGGCACGGGCATTGACCTTGTCCCAGTACAGGCTGGCAATCACCGGGAATACGATGGCACCCCAGAGTGCACCGACGAAAATCAGCATCGCTAGAATGTCGAATTTAAGCGTGGCAATTAAAATACCGAGCATGGTGGCGACAATCATGGTCATCCGGCCAATAAACAGCATTTTCTTCGGATCAGGACGATTTTTAGCAATCTGTTTGCCATAAATATCGGTCATTACGATGGCAGACAGGGCAGATAAATCCGAATCCGCCGTTGACGAAAGCGCGCCAATCACCATGACAAAGAGTAAGGCCACCATAAATGGAGACAGATACGTTGCTGCCATTTGTGGAATCAGGTTGTTCAGGTTGCCATCAATCGGCTGAATCCCGGCAAATAGTGCCAATAATCCGAGCATTCCCAAACCGACGACAATCGCGGCATAACCGATGGTTGCAGTAATGAAGCTGGGTTTGATCAAGTCTTTACGCACTGCAAACAGGCGTTGGGCGATGGTCTGGTTACCAATTGCATAAGCCAGTACTGCCACAAAAAATGGCGCGCCCTGTTCTAAAAATGCGGTTTTCGAAAAGAAATCCAGTTGTTCCGGTTGCAGATTATGCATGCCGGTCTGGAACAGTGAAGGGCCGCCCAGGGTGAAAAATAGCGTCGGAATAATGATCACTGCCGCCACAATCATGGCGACCAGCTGACCAAAATCGGTAAATACCGAGGAGCGGAAACCTGACCATAAAGTATAGGACAGGACGCCAATTCCGGTAATCAAGACCCCATGGATAAAGCTGAGGGGAGACAGAATTTCAACCAGCGCACCTGCTGCGGTAAAGTTTACCATCAGACTGATCACGCTCCCGACAATGTTGGAGCCTGCCAGAATCATCTGGCTCTGGTTACCATGCCGTGCATGCATGATTTCTGCCAAAGTGTGTGCATTGGGTGCCAGGTCGCGGAAACGTTTGCCGAATGGGTAGATAAATAAAATCATCAGTGCACCCCACAAACCATAGTGTAAGGCACCGGAAACACCGTATTTATATCCGGACGAAGCTGCTGCATAAAATGAAGCGGCCCAGATCCAGGTGGCGGTCATACTGGCCGCAGACATTCCAAATCCGATGGAGCCATTCGAGACCATATATCCATCGACATTTTCATTTTTTTGCTTAATGCGTAACGACAATAGAAAGGTGATGCCATAGAAAAGCACCATCAATAGTACAGTTGCTGTACTAGTGAATTGAAACATACATACTCCTTAAGCGGGTCACCTTTTGTTTTTGAAAATTAAATCATTGGCAACAGATTAAGGCTCTAGATTAGACAGAGCAGTGAAGCTACAGAAAATAAAAAAACCAGCGTCTGAATATCAATTGGATATTCATATCTGCAGCAGAAAAGAGGATGATTCATGCGTCCTGAATGTGGACATTTCCTCAGCAATTGGCGTAGAGGTTAACATAAAATCATCAAATTTACTGATGAAGTCATTAATTATGTAGATTCTTTGCTGATATAAGGCTATTTTTGATTTCAACATCTTATCAAATATAGATTTGTTGTTTCTATATTTTTATAGGAATTACAGGTATTTATTGCATGGTTTTTTATTAGAATAAAGATGGATGTCAGTCAGAAAATGAAAAAGTAACAAAATTTTAATATTGCTTATTTTCTTCATTATGAGTAGTGATTTTTTTAATAATAGCCTAAAAAACTTTCATTAATTCATGTCTGATGATGCTTATATATTCTGAATTTTTGCATAAGAATAGAGACCGAGAATCAGTTTGAATTTAAGCTGTATATTTTCAATTGATTAGCTTGAAAATAACCTATTTCATAGAGGTAAAATAAGAAATATTTGAATCAATATTTTTGGTTAATATATCGGTGAAAACAGACTTAATATCCTGGAAATCCATTTACTAAAGTAGATCTATTGATTTTAATTCTCACTCTTTATTAGAAACTATGGTGGGGTCTTATATGTGAGATTTAGGTATCTTTGAATAGAGTTCATATATTAAGATGAGTGATCGGAATAATCTGGGCTACCGGATATTATTGAAAGTTGATTGAAGCAGGCGATATAGTTTGCTCATACAGACAGGCTCGAAAAGGGAGAACAGCGGGGCAGAGTCTTAAATCCTGCAATGGAGCCCGGAATGGGGATAGCTGGATACAAAATTATTTCAGTAGTGCAACTCGCCGACAGAGAGATGAGCTAAAAAATGAACTCGACTGTTTCAGTCTATCCCGAGAAGCTTTAGTCTATCCTTAATAAGTTTTTTATAACGGCTCAAGAATAAGTTCTGTACGCATTTTAAGTGGTCTTGCTGTTGAAAAATAATACAATTTTCTTAAGTGAAATTATTGTTAATCGGTTTTGATTTTTCTTTAACAAATTGTGTTAATCTACGCGACTACATTCAATTTTCCTGCCTGAAAATAAACACAATATTTTAAAAATACAGAATATTTCAGCCGTAGTTTTCGTATTTGCCATCTAGCCGATTTCCTTATTTCACAGTAGAATATGCGCTCTCTCAAGTCACATTGTGGCATGGTTGTTCAGACCATCCCGTGGAGCCAAAATCAGCATGTTTATCGTTGCCGGTGCACCCGCACATTCTTCTTTTAAGAAAACTCAACTATTATCGCGTTTGACGTCAATTAGTTCTGTTCAATCAATTGAAAGTCAATGGGTCTACCTCTTTGACCAAGCGCTCAGCGAGCAACAACAGCAATCAGCTTTACAGCTTCTCAACGATGGGCAATCTTTTGAATTGCACCAGGCTGCAAGTGATGAAATCCAAATTTTAGTGACACCGCGTGTCGGCACCATCTCGCCTTGGTCTTCTAAAGCTACAGACATTTTCAAAAACTGTAATACGCCGGTGCATCGTCTTGAGCGCGGCGTTTTATTTACGTTGAAGGGTCTAAAACACGTATCAAATGAAGTTCAACAGATTTTGCATGACCGTATGACTGAAAGCGTATTCAATGCGATTGAAGAGGCTGCGGTACTGTTTGTTGAAACAGCACCAAAACCACTGAACTCGATTGATATTCTAGGTGAAGGTAAAGAGGCACTGGTTAAGGCCAACAACGAATTTGGTTTTGCATTGTCGATGGAAGAAATTGATTACCTGACTGAAGCGTTTATCAAGCTGGGTCGTAATCCAAATGACATCGAACTGATGATGTTTGCACAGGCAAACTCTGAGCATTGCCGTCATAAAATCTTCGGTTCTGAATGGACGATTGATGGTGAAGTTCAGCCATTGTCATTGTTCCAGATGATCAAGAATACTTATAAAGAATCACCTACAGATGTATTGTCGGCTTATAAAGACAATGCTTCGGTGATTGTCGGTTCGGATACCCAGCGTTTTTATCCAACCAAAGAAGACAATGGCCAGCAGGTTTATAAATATAAGAGTCAAGCCGCGCATATCTTGATGAAAGTGGAAACTCACAACCATCCGACAGCGATTGCACCATTTGCTGGTGCTGCGACAGGTTCGGGCGGTGAAATCCGTGATGAAGGTGCGACCGGTCGTGGTGGTAAGCCTAAAGCAGGTTTAACCGGCTTTACAGTATCTAACCTGAACATTCCGGGCTTTGAACAGCCTTGGGAAGAAAACTATGGCAAGCCATCGCGTATGGCATCGCCGCTACAAATCATGATTGAAGGCCCATTGGGTGGCGCTGCGTTTAACAACGAATTTGGTCGTCCTGCCTTAAATGGTTACTTCCGTACCTTTGAACAAAACATCAATGGCGATGTTAAAGGTTTCCATAAGCCAATCATGATTGCCGGTGGTTATGGCAACATCCGTCCAGATCACGTTGAAAAAGATCCAATCTTGCCCGGTGATTTATTGATCGTGCTCGGTGGCCCTGCCATGCTGATCGGTCTCGGCGGTGGTGCAGCATCTTCTGTAGACAGCGGTAAACTCGGCGAAAACCTGGATTTCGCTTCGGTACAACGTGAAAACCCGGAAATGGAACGCCGTTGTCAGGAAGTGATTGATACTTGCTGGCGCATGGAAGACCAGAACCCGATTGTGTCTGTACATGATGTGGGTGCAGGTGGTGTATCGAATGCCATGCCTGAACTGGTGAATGACCATGAACTCGGTGCGGTGCTGGATCTGCGTAAGATTCCATCGCTTGAGCCGGGCATGTCGCCTATGGAGATCTGGTCAAATGAAGCGCAAGAGCGTTATGTACTGGCGATTCGTCCATCTTCTTTAGAATTATTTGAATCGATCTGTGCGCGTGAACGTTGTCCGTTTGCGGTACTCGGTGAAGCAACTGAAGCGCGTCACTTAACCGTTGAAGATCCGTTATTTGGCAACAAGCCAGTGGATATGCCAATGCAGGTAATGCTTGGTGGTACACCGCGTATGAGCCGTTCATATGAAACCATTGAACGCAAAGGCGATGATTTCGACGCGGCTAAAGTCACAGATCTGAAAGATGCGATTTATCGTGTTTTGAAAAACCCGACAGTGGCTTCTAAATCATTCCTGATCAGTATTGGTGACCGTTCGATTACTGGTATGGTGGCACGTGATCAAATGGTCGGTCGCTGGCAGGTTCCGGTGGCGGATGCTGCGGTAACAACGACAAGCCTAGTAGGCTACACCGGTGAAGCGATGGCGATGGGTGAACGTCCACCAGTCGCATTGCTCAATCCTGCTGCATCGGCACGTTTATCAGTGGCTGAATCAATCTCGAACATCATGTCTGCAAAGATTGAAAAAATCAGCGACATTAAATTGTCTGCAAACTGGATGGCTGCTGCAGGTCAACCGGGCGAAGATCAAGCGCTATTCGAAGGTGTAAAAGCCATCGGTATGGAAATGTGTCCAGCACTGGGTATCGCAATTCCAGTCGGTAAAGACTCATTGTCAATGCGTACCACCTGGAATGACGAAGGCGAAGACAAGTCTGTCACTTCTCCAATGTCAGGCGTGATTACTGCATTTGCACCTGTGACCGATGTTCGTAAAACATTGACCCCTGAATTGAAAAATGAAGAGTCGGTACTGGTTCGTATTGACTTGTCTAAAGGTCAGTTCCGTCTAGGTGGTTCGATTCTGTCTCAGGTGTATAAAGCAATCGGTTCTGTGACGCCTGATGTCGACAGCTTCGATGACTTCAAAGCATTTTTCGCTTTGGTTCAAGACTGGAACAACCGTGGTCTGATCAAGGCATATCATGACATCGGTGATGGTGGTTTATTGGCGACTGTTGCAGAAATGATGTTCGCATCACGTTTGGGTGTAGCACTAGAAGATCAATCAATTGCAAGCTTATTCGCTGAAGAAATTGGTGCAGTCCTTCAAATTGCCAAAGCAGACTGGGAAGCGCTACAAGCTGAAGTTGCAGCATCTACCCTGAAAGATGCCATTCAGGTGGTGGGTACGGTAAATAACACGGATCAGTTATCTGTAAACGGTTTAGTACTTGAACGTGCTGATCTGCAAGTGGCTTGGACGGAAGTATCCCACCAAATCCAGCGCCTACGTGACAACGTACAAACTGCGGATCAGGAATTTGCTCTTATCACTGACAAATCTCATGCAGGTATCATTGCGAAACCGACATTTGATTTGAATGAAGCGATTGAAGCGCCGTACATTAATTCACGTCGTCCGAACATGGCGATTCTGCGTGAGCAGGGTGTCAATGGTCATATCGAAATGGCAGCAGCATTTGATAAAGTCGGCTTCAATACCGTTGACGTACATATGAGTGACTTGCTGGCAGGTCGTATCAGCCTGGATGATTTTGAAGGCTTAGTGACTTGTGGTGGCTTCTCTTACGGTGACGTGATGGGCGCTGGTGGCGGCTGGGCAAAATCAGTATTGTTCAATACTAAACTGCGTGACCAGTTTGAGAAATTCTTTAACCGTCAGGAAACCTTCTCGCTGGGTATCTGTAACGGCTGTCAAATGTTGTCTCAGTTGGCTCCGCTGATTCCGGGTGCTGATGCTTGGCCACGTTTCCACCGCAATACTTCTGAAGTGTTTGAAGCACGTGCGGTGAATGTTCGTGTGGAAAAATCAAACTCTGTATTGCTTCAGGGCATGGAAGGTTCGATTCTGCCGATCGCTGTAGCACATGGTGAAGGTCGTGCGGTTGCAACTGCGGAAAACTTTGCTGCGCTCAACGCATCGAATCAGGTGGTTCTGCGTTATGTAGATAGCTTGGGGAATGCAACACAACATTATCCATTGAACCCGAACGGCTCACCGGAAGGTATTACCGGTGTAACCTCTCAAGACGGTCGTGCAACAATTATGATGCCGCACCCTGAACGTAACTTCCGTGCGATTCAGCATTCTTGGAAACCAGAAGACTGGGATCAAGATGGTGCTTGGTTACGTATGTTCCGTAATGCACGTAAGTTCATTGGTTAATCGGTTTTAGATTAAAAAAGGGTTGCGTCAGCAGCCCTTTTTTTATGTATGTTTCGGAGTTAACATCGTTTAAATAATTCAAATAAGTAACCAGTTTAAATCATGAAAATATTTACATATTTTATCTTTGCATTATTGTGTTTTAGTGCAGATTATAACTTTGCAGATGGTGCATATTTAAAAATAGAAATAACGGCAATAACCATTTTAGGACTCGTTTCCTATAGTCTGGTTTATTTGACTCTCTTCGAAAAAATGTCGGATGAGCTGTATAGTCCACATTTAAAAATCATCTTGTGTTTAGCTTTGCATTTGATCGCTGTTGCGATCTTTTATATGAAATATCGTAAACACTACAGATCTACTAAATCATGAAAATATATTGAGATTCAGGATAGATGTTGAGCTTTTTGACAATGATGATGCATATAAAATAAAGAGGTACTCATGCCAAGAATATTTATCAGATTCTCAAGGTGCATTTTACTTATTTCACTATTCACATTGGCGGGGTGTGATACATACATGTGGCGAGCTAATATCAAGCATTTAGATGAAATAAAACAAAGTGGTTATTTGCCGAAACTCAATCGTGATCGCGATATCGAAGGCCCTGATGTGAATCAAAACGGAATTCGTGATGATATTGATCTCTATATTGAAAAGAATTTTATAAATATGGAACAAAGACAGGCGGTAAAACAATTGGCTATGGTTCTGCAAGAGAGCTTATTACTCGATACTTCTCAGCAATACCCGCTACGAAAAATTGCATTTGAAAAATCGCGCGCGATAGGCTGCATTTACGAGCGTTTTTCTCAAGATACTTTGTACAAACCATCCAATGTCGTTCAGCATGTCATTGCAGTCACCACAAACACAAAACAGCGCTTTAAGGCGTATTTAGATTTTAGTAAAGCGATGGATGGTAAAAGTATCACACTTCCAAATGAGAACTTATGTAATGAATAATTCAGGCTTACAGCAAAGTCACTTCTCATGTGGAAATATCAGAAAATTACTAATCATTAATTTTCTTAATTTTCAATAAATAACATTTAAAAATATTAACTTAATTATACTTTATGGAAAAATAATTTAAAAATATCTATAATTACTTAATTCGTATCCACCTTGGGGTGGATTTTTGCTTTTTAAGCATTCTGATTTTTTAATTTAACTTCTCCCACTGAACTTGGTTTAGATTTTGCTTTCATATTGTATATAAAGTGCTATGGTATGTTTTATGCACAACTTTATTGCACTATAAAAGAAAGATGGAATAGATCAGTTCAGTATCAATTCTCAAGTATGAGGTGATGACATGGCTAAAACACTTAGAATAATGGATAAGGCGGCAATGCGTCAGAAAGGTTGGATGTTGTTTGCTATTGTCGTAGGACTACAAATATTGTTTGTTGTGGGCAGTTATTTACTTCAAGGCTCTTAATTATCTGATTTAAAAAACCACCGTTGAGGTGGTTTTTTCATAAATTGTTAGACTTACTCTTTTATAAGAATATTCGTTACTTTGAAGGATGAGGGATATATTCCGTAAGGTAACCAAAATCCTTCGTCAGACTGATAGAATGTCTATATCCCACAGGCTGACAGGTGACATCCATGTCGATGGTCAATTAAATATGATTGATGGAATAGTTAGATTATAAGTTGAACCTGCTTCAATACCGCCTTTAACGTATTTTCATAATCAAAAGATGCATTGGTACTGTCCTGATAACGCCAAGCCACATAACCATCTGGACGAACCAGCACCGCACCTGATTCATGAACTTCAGACTTGGCATTCCAAGTACCATAGACATCACGATACTCACGTGAACCAATCTGAATTACATCTAAATAAGGTAAATCTAGAGCCTCGGCAGCCAATCTCCAGCCTTTGCCTGATAAACCTGTCAGTAAGGTAAAACGGCCTTTACCGCTAATATCCAAAGTGGATTGCTTTTGGCCTTTGCTATTGATTAGCCAGGTATGTGGAACTTTGGCACCCGGACGAGTCGTGGCTTGCAGATAAAGCTGTTCATCTTTGTCAAAGATCTCGGGCTCAGCTTCATTCATTACCGCATTTGAGCTATAGCGCTGATTCAGTTCAACACCTTGGGCATTAAATTCAAAATGCTTAATTTCAAGTGCTTCAAATAACTTTTTACGAATTTTGGCACCTTGCTCATCTTCAGCAAAAATACGTTCCAGCATTTGTTTTTGCGTAGTGATGCCTTGGTCAAAACCAAAGACTTCTTTTAAATGCTTATAGTCAAAACGGGACTGGTTGGCACGTGCGACAATCTGCTTGCCTACAGGCGCACGTTCAGACGTATATGAATCGAGGAGGGAAGGTGCGGCCCAACCTTTGATTGCATAGGTGAGTTTCCAGCCAAGGTTAAACGCATCCTGCATACAGGTATTTGAACCTAAACCGCTTGAAGGCGGGTGACGGTGTACAGCATCACCACCACAGAACACGCGGCCTTTAGAGTATTCAGTTGCCCAAGTCTGGTTTACATACCAGTAGGACAGTTTTTGGATTTCGACATCTTCCACTTCAGCGCCAACAAATGTATTCAGACGCGATCGAACCTGTTCTTCAGTCACTTGTGGCTCGCCTTTGGAAATGTCAAAGCCCCAGCCCATAATCCATTCATTCCAAGGCGTAATGGCACGTAGCAAGCCCATACCGAGATCACCAAAGCTGGCTTCAGGATTGACGATCCATTGCAGAATCGCAGGGCGGTGCTGAACATATTTGCTTAGATCGGCTTTAAAAGTCACATAGACTGTACCCGCACGCGCCATCACACCTTCGAGTGGTAGCTCAAGTTGCTCAACCACTTTTGAGCGTGCGCCATCCATACCAATCAGATATTTGGCTCTTAAACTAAATTCTGTGTTGGTAATCCGGTTCAGGAAAGTAGCGGTGACACCATTTTCATCCTGAACATGCGATAAATATTCAGTATTGAAGTTATAGATTGCACCGCGCTCACCGGCATTCTTGACCAGTAAGGCTTCCATTTTCGGCTGAATCAAATCCACCAATGGACATGGACTGCCTTTGATATAGTCGCCATGACGTTCATCACCTGTGCCCCAAGCGCTTAAACGGGCAATTTCTTCACCGACCAGACTGGTGGTAATCAGGCTTTCGCCCATGTGTTCCCACGGTGTCGCAATTTCTTTGACTTGTTCTTCAATGCCTAAATCACGTAATACTTCCATAGCACGCTGATTGGTAATATGTGCACGTGGACTATTGGCCAGCCAGTTAAACTGTGTGAAGAGTTGAACTTTAATTCCATAGTTTGCCAGTGCTAAACCTAAGGTCGATCCTGCAGGTCCTGTGCCAATTACCAATACGTCAGTATCGTAATGCTGTGTCATACATGACTCCATGTGTCTGTCTGAAGAACAAGATTTGAATATATTTACAATCCAGTGTAGTGAAATTCAGGCAATACAATAGGAGTATTCATATAAACTATAGGTCTATTGAGATTCTTACTACTTTCTCGTTTGGCAGCTTAAAATGCCTGAGAATATGCGGCTGAGTTTATGGAACTTCGACATTTACGTGCTTTTTTAACAGTAGCTCAGGAACAGAGTTTTACCAAAGCAGCAGATAAGCTGTTCACGGCGCAGCCTTCTTTAAGTCAGCAGATTAAGGATCTGGAGCAGGAAGTCGGTGTAATGCTGTTTGATCGTTCATCCCGGCAAATCAAACTGACCGATGAAGGGCAAGCTTTTTTGATTCATGCTGAACAGGCGCTTGAAAGTGCCAAACTGGCAGTTGCCGCGGCGCGTCAGGTGGCGCAGCAGAAAAATAACCAGATCCATATTGGCTTTTTAAATGTTGCAGAACTGAAAGTGATGCCAAATATTCTGGCCAAACTGAAGCAGAATATTCCTGATTTAAAAATTCATCTGCATAGTCTGACCTGTATGGAGCAGATTCAACGCCTGAAAAATGCCGAGCTGGATTTGAGCTTTACCCGCTATTGTCTGCAACATCCCGATTTTGACAATATTCATTTAATGAATGAACAGATTTATCTGGTGGCAGCCGAGTATTTACATCCCACAGATCGGCCATTGAAGTTACAAGAACTGAAAAATCATCAGTTGATTATGTGTGAGCAAAATGCCTCGCCAGTCTTTTATGCGCAGTTGAATCACCTGATGTCTTTTGAACAATTGCAGCATGACCAAATGCTGTGGGTTACCAATGTGTTGCAACATATTAACCTGATCAATATGGGCATGGGTTTTAGCTTCGTCCCGGAATATCTGCTGCGTTTTTTAAATGAGCATGTGAAAATCGTGCAAACAGATCAAGTCCTGCCACAATTAGGACTTTATGCAACATTTAACAAGAATCCTCATAATTCTGCATTGAATATTATTACCCAGGCACTGGACAATAGATCTTAAATAAGCCATTGAAAATGTTGAAGGGAAACATGCTAAAACTCATTTATTATGTACCAGATGAACATCTTGAAGTGACTAAGGAAGCCTTATTTAAAGCGGGTGCAGGCGGCATCGGAGATTATACCCACTGTGCCTGGCAGGTATTGGGAACAGGGCAGTTTAAAGCGCAGCAAGGTGCAGATCCTTATATTGGTGAAGTCGGGGAATTAGAGCAGGTTGAAGAGTGGCGAGTAGAAATGCTGGTTGCTGATGAAAAGGCGGTCGAGGTCGCCAAAGCTCTGAAAGCAAGCCATCCTTATGAAGAGCCTGCTTTTGAGTTTATTCAGCTCCTGGATATTAAAGTCTAAACGTGCAACCTTATTGCTGCTAGAAGTAATGGTGCGCATCGTGTTTTAGCGTACCATCAGCTTATCTGTTTAAAATGATTAACCTCCTTTTATGAGTATAAAATCAGTCATCATCATAAAAATAAAACAGGAAAATAATAATGCAGTGGTCAAAACAGCTCGGCAATATCCTCAAGAATACGCTCAGTAAAACTATCAAACATGGTGCGGGAATCCTGCATAGCCACATTCCCTATTCTCATGACAATCCCTATCTGGATGGCATATTTGCGCCACAACGACAGGAGCATTTTGCTACTCAATTGATGGTAGATGGGCAAATTCCTGTAGAACTAGAAGGTGCGCTGATGCGGATTGGCCCGAATCCGATCACGGTAAAGAACCCACGAAATTATCACTGGTTCACCGGTGACGGCATGATTCACGCGCTGAAACTCAAAGCTGGTGAAGCACATTGCTATAAAAGTGCTTATGTCGGATCGGCCAGTGTGCAGAAAAAATTGCATAGACCACAGATTTCAGGGAAAACGCGTGGAATCGCGGATGCGGTCAATACCAATATCATCCACTTTGCCGGGAAAATCTGGGCACTGGTCGAAGCGGGGGCTTATCCGATCGAAGTAAATCGTGAACTGGAATCAAAACGGCATCAACTTTTTGAAAATGATCAGGATCTACCGTTTACGGCTCATCCGCATATCGACCCGGAAACAGGAGATATTCATGCGGTTTGTTATGATGCCTTGAATCATCATCAGGTTTTTTATTTACATATTGATGCTCAAGGCAAATTGCAACATCATGTCGAAATTCCAGTCAAACATGGCCCGATGGTGCATGACTGTGCCATTACTCAATCTCAGGTGCTGATTCTGGATTTGAATGTCAACTTTTCTATGCGTAGTGCCTTAAAAGGCTCATTACTGCCCTATCAATGGAATCCTAAACATCAGGCTCGTATAGGTATGCTGCCTTTTGGTAGCAGTGCGGCAGACATCCGCTGGTATGAGATTGATCCCTGTTTTATTTTCCATACGGTCAATGCTTATGACCTGAACACAGGTGATGTAGTGATGGATGCAGTGGTACATTCCCAGGCACTGGTCAGTTCCATTCAGGGACCAATAGAAGATCAGGAGATTCGGCTGGAAAGATTGATCTTCGAGCAGCAAACAGGAAAAGTCACTCGAACTGTATTATCCAATATCAAGCAGGAATTTCCGCGGATCAATGAAGCCTATACAGGGCGACCTTATCGCTATGCCTATAGTGTTTCCTTTGCCGGCTTTGATGATCCTTATCATGTTAGCAGTAATACACTCTTGTACCATGATCTGGAAACCGGCAGTACAGCAAGCTATTCCTTTGGAGCAAACTGGGTTACAGGTGAGGCGGTTTTTGTCGCCCGAGAAGGTGCTCAAACAGAAAATGATGGCTGGCTGATGTCTTATCTACACGCCTTAGATGGCAGTCCATCGAAAGTGGTGATTTTAGATGCGCAATATATTCAGAAGGGGCCTATTGCCACGATTCATTTACCGGTTCGTGTACCCGTCGGATTTCATTGTAACTGGATGGATGACCGGAAATTGAGAACTTACTATTCTTAGATTTTGATGATGCATAAGCACTTTGGGTGCTGGCACAGTCTCATATCGCGTGAAGATTTAAATCTTTATTTAATAGGTTGATGTTACTTTGAAGGATAAGAAGGGTATGTCTAAATTAACCGAGATCCCAGGTTAGGCAGAAAATTCATTTCTGAATCTCTGCCTAAGAGTGGTATTCATATCGCCAAGAATATCAACTCAAGGATTTATTCTTTTATTGCTGCTGTTAAACTTTCTGGATAAACAACTCACGATCAAAACGGTATTGCGGGAAGAACACGCCGTCTTTGGCGCGTTCACCTGCACCAATCACCATGACTGGATATTGCTGATCATTTAAGCCCAAGAGATCGCGTACCATCGGTTCATCAAAGCCTTCCATCATGCAGCTGTCAAAACCATAAGCACGTAAGGCCAAGACCAGATTTTCGCAAGCCAGTGCCGTTGTTTTGGTTGCCCAAAGTTTGGCATCACTTGGACTAAAGGCAGAAACAGGCATCTGTTTATCTAAAGTGCGGGCAACTTTGAAAGCCACTTTTTTAAAGTTGCCAAAGACATTTAAATAACCGGTTTTATAGTTATATGGAATGTATTTATAGTATTTTTTGATGGCAGCTGGTGCTTCCGGATATGGAAATTCATTGACATTCCGTTTGGCCATTTCATCAATACGGTCGGTACGTGCCACACAGATAATCAGCTCAGAAGCCGTTTTTGCTGCCAGTTGGCTCATGCAGGCTTTGACCAGTCGCTTTTTCTTCGCCGGGTTTTGTACCACATAAAATGTCCAGGGCTGCAAGTTTGACGAATTGGGAGCCAGCAACGCCAGATCCAGACAAGCATCAAGTACATCTTCTGGAATTGGTTTTTTGGTAAATTTACGCACTGAACGACGACTTTCGATCACTTTACGGAAATTATCGACATCAATATCCTGTGGAGCAGGTTCATAATAACGTTTTTTATCAGGATTGGCGCTATCAATGGTTTCAGGAGACTGGGCAATAATGGATGAATTTTCAGTAGACATATTCTTTATTCTTACAGGTAAAGGAATCAATGAGGCAGTCTAAACCAGCTCATTGAGATCCTAAGTTTGAAAATTAGTTGAATTGTGTGAAATCAGGTTTACGTTTTTGCATAAAAGCTTGTACGGCTTCCAGCATTTCCGGAGAGCCAACGCGCTGCATGAAAATTTCTGCTTCATGGTCGATGCAGGCCACAATTTCATCCAGATTATGTTTCATCAAGGCTTTGGTTTGCTTCAAAGACGCCAAAGGTAATGCTGCTAAAGTCTGCGCCTGTTTTTGTGCAGCCGCATAGGCATCTTCTTCAATACTATTCACCAGACCGGCACCGAGTGCTTTTTCGCTATTGAATTTTTGTGCAGTCAGCAATAATTCAGCCGCTTTATGATAGCCCGCCTGCTGAATCAGCAATTTGCTTGAAGCGCCTTCAGGCGATAGGCCCAGACTGACAAATGGAATCTGGAACAGGGCAGTATTGTCACTATAGACCAAGTCACAATGCAATAAGATGGTTACCCCAATCCCGATTGCAACGCCACGTACCGCTGCAATTAAAGGCTTGGAAAACTTGGCAGCCGCTTTGAGTAAAATAAAGGGCGGGCCTTCAGCCGCAGGGGCCTGACCTTTTTTCGCAGCAGATTTCATGAAATCCTGCATATCATTGCCCGCGCTAAAGTCCGTGTCCTGACCGCGTAACACCACCACACGCACCTGATTGTCCTGATCTGCTTCATCGAGCGCTTGAGCAATCCATAAATACAGCTCGCTGTATAAGGCATTTTTCGCTTCCGGGCGATTGATGGCTAAAGTGAGTACGCCATGTTCTAAATTCGCATGCAAATGCTCATGAGGTTGTTGAATACAGCTCAGTGTCATCGTACTATCCTTGCTTTAAAACTTAATTTGATTTTATGAGATTGATTATGTCGCATATTTATTGGGGCGGCACAACTCATGAGTCATAAAAATGATCTGTTATGAACTATACATTTGATTATCTGGTTTTCATTGGCCGTTTTCAGCCTTTTCATCTGGCGCATATGCAAACCATTCAGATTGCTTTGGAACACAGTCAAAATGTGATTTTGGCCCTTGGTTCTGCGCAGAATGAACGCAATATCAAAAATCCATTTCTGGCTTCGGAACGTGAAGCCATGATCCTTGCAAATTTTAGTCCGGAAGATCAGGCGCGGATTCAATTTGTAGAAGTCATTGATGTTTATAATGATGAAAAATGGCAAAAACTGGTGAAATCGCTGATAAATCAGGCCATAGAACCGAATGCCAAAGTCGGACTGATTGGACATTTTAAAGATGATTCTTCATATTATTTAAAATTTTTCCCGGAATGGGAAATGGTCGAACTGGAAAGCCTAGAAGGTGCTTTATCCGCTACGCCGATGCGTGAAGCTTATTATCGCGGTGAAATTCAACGGGATAAATTTCCACAAGGCACGATTGAGTTTCTAGAGCAATTCCAGCATACCGAAACCTATCAGCAACTCAGTCAAAAATTTGTCCAGAAGGATAAAAGCAATCTGGCCTGACTCGATCAGATGGCTAGAGGCTGATTCATGGTGGTCTGAGCATGCTGTTTTAAACATTCACCCAGAATCGCCAGAGCAGGAGACTGCTGTTTCCAGTGATGCCAATACAAGGGGACTTCAATTCGCATTTCACCGGAAAGTTCAATCAATTGTCCTGATTCCAGCAAATGCCGGGTTTGATAATCCGGCAACCAGCCATAACCCAAGCCCATGACAATGGCATCAAAAAATGCATGCGTCGATGGAATAAAAAAGTGAGGATATTGTGCCGGACTCAGGCCAAATTCTTGCTGGATATACTGGGTATGCAACTGGTCTTTTTCATTAAACAGAATCGCCGGTGCGTGGCGTAAGGCATCACGATGTATTCCTTGTTGAAACCAGTTCCGGGCAAATTCAGGCGTGGCAACCAGACGGTAGTGCATTGGTCCAATCCGCTCGGCCAGACAGCCTTTCATGGCTTTGGCTTCAGTGCTCAAACAGGCATTGACCAGTCCGGCTTCCAGTAAATGATGGGTTTGTGATTGGTCATCCAGTTGAAAATGCAGCACAATTTTATGCTGGATCAGTTGGGCTTGTAAGGTCGGCAATAACCAGGTCGCAAGTGAATCGGCATTGGTGGCAACATTCAGACAGTAAAAACCTTCCTGTTGTACCTGTCCGCCCAAATCCTGCATCAAATTCTGTTCTAGCAAACGCTGATGCTGTAAATAATGCAATAAAGTTTGTCCAGATTGAGTCACGCGACAAGGCCGGTCTCTCACCAGCAGCAAGTGTCCCAATTGTTTTTCCAGACTCTGAACACGAAGGGTCACTGCTGAGGCAGTAATATTGAGTTGTTCTGCCGCCAGATCAAAACTTCCAGTTTTTGCAACCGCGTAAAAAGCATCACATTGTTTCGCATTCAGCATCGCTACAATCTAAGAAAAATTTAGTTAAATTGATATTAACTTAGTTTTAATGAATAGCTTCCTTTTTGTTGAATAATTCATGTATTCAAAAAAGGGGAATGTGATGTTCAGTTATAGGTGGTGTTTCAAAAAGTATGCTGACATTAAATGAAGCCATTATTGATGTAAAAAAAGGTTAAGTCGAAAGCTTTAAAATGGTTTTCAATCTTTTTTGAAAAATTACAACTCCTTCTAAAACCGCGC